>VBFX01000170.1 GCA_005889395.1 Chloroflexota bacterium | reverse complement strand
CTCGATGGTGCGAACCGAGGCGCCGCGCACGATGGAAGTCCTTCGTCTCGCGCGTTCGGGCGCGGTGGGTGCGCTGGCGGTGCTGATCATTGCCCAGGGGCTGCAGCAGACCAGCTATGGCGCAGCGCAACAGCTGGTGGTGCTGCGCTTGCTCGAGCTGACAGGGACGAAGGAGGCGCAGTCCTTGACTGGCCTCACCTTTGCCGCCGCCGGGATCGCAACGGCGCTCGCCTCGCTCACCTATCACCGCCTGCTGCGGCGCACCACCTACCGGCGGTTGCTCATCGGCGGTGCGCTGCTCCTGGGGCTGGCCTTGCTCGGCGCGGCGACCGCCGCCATCCCGGCCGTCCTGATCGTCGCATTCGTGATCGCCAGCTTTTTCAGCGGCGCCTTGATTCCGGCCTTCGGCGCGATGATCGGCCTCGAGTCTCCCGCCATCGTGCAGGCAACCGTCTTCGGCGTCGGGTCCAGCGCCATCGCGCTGGGCTTCGGGCTTGGGCCGCTGCTCGGCGGAATCGTGGCATCGGCCGCCGGTATCCGCGCGGGCCTCATGGTGGCAGCCGCCCTCGCGTTCATCCTCGCGGTCCTGGTCGGATTTCGGGCGCGCGAGCCTATCATCGAAGCAAGAGTTTGAAGAGGGCGTAAGGAGCAGGGATGGCAAGCACCTGGGAAACGCTCGAGGAGCGAGAACGGCGAGTGAAAGGAACCCGGACGACGAGTGCGATGGCGCGCGCCGCCCAGGAGATCCCGGAGCCGACAACCCTCAAGGCCGCATTTGCCGACCGTCCCTTCATCAGTCGCGAGGATCTACGAAACCTCACCCGCCAGCACTATGAGCGCCCGGTAATCACCTTCTATTTGAACCTGGCGCCCCAGCAGGGAGTCCGATCTGATCCACCGGTCTTCGTCAGTGTCTTCCACAGCCTCCGGCACCGGGAGCTCGAAGCCCGCAAACCGTACATCGAAGGCCTGCCGCGGGCGCACCGGCTCGCGCTCCCCGACGACCTCGCCGAGGTGCAGGCCTTCCTCGAGGGTTACCAGGCGGCGAGCGCGAGGGCACTTGTCATCTTCAAGAGCGGGGAGCAGCTGAACCGGGTCATGCCGCTGCCAACGCGCGTAGCCGATTCGCTCACGATCGATGTCGACCCCTACATCGAACCGCTCGAGGCGATCATGGAGGAGCAGCGCCGCCTGCTCGTGGTCGACCTCTCGAAAGAGAAGACGACCTTTTCGCTCTACGAACTCGGCTTCGAGGAGCACGTCCACGCCATCACGTCGTCCGTTCCGCGTAGCGAGGTCGAGCCCTCTCGCCCGGACGAGGTCCAGCGACACCGATTGACGCACCTGCAATGGCATTTCAAAGATTCGGCCCAGGCCGCCGAGCGTCTCTTCCGCGAGCGACGGTGCGAACTGCTGGCGCTGGTTGGTGAAAAAACGCTGGTCAAGGAGTTCGAGGACTACCTGGCGAAGCCGCTCCGCGATCGCCTGCTCGCCGAATTGCAGCTGTCTCCCGAGGACGGGCCGAACCAGCGGCGCGACGCCCTCGAGGAGGCGCTCGCAAAGCTGCGACAGCAGGAAGAGGAGGCGGCGCTGGGCGAGCTCGGCTTCTTCCAGGGACACGATCGCCTGGCCGCCGGACTGGAGAAGGTGCTGGACGCCGCCAACCTCTTTCTGATGCGTCGGCTCTTTCTTGACAACGACCTCGCCAGGCCGGGTTATGTCTGCCGCGAACACCACTTCCTTGCGGTCGCGGCGGGATCCTGCCCCTTCGACGGGCGGGCCCTCGTGCCGGCGGAAAACGTCATCGATGAGCTGGTCGAAATCGCCCGCCTTCATGGCGTCGAGGTGATGCTGGTGGGGCAGCGGCGCGACCTGCTCGCTGAATACGATAGGGCGGCGGCCGTCCTGGTGACGGCCGTGCCCCTGGAGGAATTGCGCACGGTAAACATCACGAGCCGATGAACGCCGTCATGAACGAACCCGCGGTCGTGCGCTGCCCGAACTGCGGCAAGATGAACCGCGTGCGGCCGGCGGCCACCGGCGTCCCGCATTGTGGCAACTGCGGCGCCACTTTGCCGTGGCTGACGGAAAGTGGCGAGGCTGACTTTTCGGCAGTAGTCGAGCAGAGCTCGCTGCCGGTCATGGTTGATTTCTGGGCGCCCTGGTGCGGCCCCTGCCGCATCGTGTCGCCTATCGTCGAGAAGATCGCGACCGAGCTGCCTGGACGGCTCAAGCTCGTCAAGGTCAACAGCGATGACGCTCCGAACCTGTCTCGGCGGTTCGGCATTCGTAGCATCCCCACCCTCGTGCTGATCAACCACGGCAAAGAGGTGGCGCGCGTCACGGGCGCGCTCCCTGCCCCGGCCTTGCGCAGCTGGGTCGACCAGCATCTGCCGCAGGCGGCGGCAAAGCCATAAGCCGGCAAACCGTCGAAGGGCAGTTTCCCCCGGAAAGTTAGTGGGCCTGGGGTAAGGTGACGTGGCGGCCGATGATCGGCAAGCGCGCGCCGTACTGGATCACGAGCGGTGCCAGCCGGCTCGTCGCGAGTTGCGGGCGTAGCGTGTTTTCGTAGTAATTGATCACCTGCGCGTACTGGCCGAGTTGCGCTAACGCGATGGGGTGAAGCGACGAGACGGCAGCGAGCTGGCCGAGCTCACCTGAGGGCACGAAGCCGGCGACCTGCGGGTTCTCCGCCAGCAACATCTGCATCGCGGTCACCTGGCTCGGCTGGATCGACCGCACGTTTGCCAGGGGATCGAGTACGGTGCCGGCACCGACGAGACCGAGTACAACCACATACACGATGACGAACGCGAGTGCGCCGTTCGCGGCGGCGCCCAGCAGCTTGTCGAGCGTGTGCGTGAGCGGTAGACGAAAGAATGTCATGAAGATCGCTCGGCCCGCGAATCCGACGACGAGACCGAGCGCAACGGGCAAAAGCAGCATCGCCAGCGGTCGGGGAACGCTGGCCGGGATAATGCCGACCAGGCTGGGATGTGTCGCGACGATCCAGTAGCTGAGCAAGAAGGTCCCTTCCGCCAGCAGCGGCCCGATCAGGCCATTTTTCCATCCAATCAGGATGCCGAGCCCGATCACGACGACGATCGCCAGGTCAACCAGGTTCATTTGGCGACGCCATTGTCGCCGATGGCGCCCTGGAACTCAACTGGGCGCCGCTGCCACCGCTATCGAGTGGCTGGTCGACCGGGAAACACGAGGTCGAATTGTTCCCGGATTCGCGAGGTCCCTGACGGGTCGGTTTCAACGCCGTACCGGGCTCCCCAATCCGCGCCGGCGGGTCGTTCGATCACATCCTCGAAGTAATGTTCGAATCCGGCCGGCGAGATGATCTCGAGGATTCGACACACGGAATCGCCGGCATTCCAAAAGGTGTGCCATTGATCGCGCGGCTTGAACACCAGGTCGCCGGGATCTGCGTAGACGACCTGGTCGCCCAACGACGCACCGAGCCGGCCCTCGAGGACAAAACTGTACTCGTCCTCTCGTGTGTGGCGATGCAGGGGAGCCGCGAGATGCCGTGGCGGGATCGGATGCTCGACCAGGGAGAAACCACCACCCGATTCGTCACCCCACACCATGAATCGAACGCCACACGCTCCGAGATCGATCATCTTTCCGTCGTGTGGACGAATAATTCGTGGCGCCATCAGGCCAACCACTCGTCAAGCGGGACTCGCGCCCCAAGCGCCGAGAAGTCTCCGGCATCACGTATAGCCTCGGCCGCGTCGGCCATCGCTCGAACCGCGACCCACGTCAAGCTTCCGCCGACACTCACCCGGCGCGCGCCGGCGGCAACGAGCTCGGCGAATGACAGACCCGGGATGGCGAGCACGTTGACCGGCTTCGAAACGGCCTCGCAGACAGCCCGGATCTCGTCGACGGTGCGCAGTCCGGGCGCATAGAGGACATCTGCCCCAGCATCCTCGAATGCCTTAAGGCGAGCGATCGTATCTTCGAGAACCGGATGGCCGCGAATGTGGTTCTCGGCTCGGGCTGTCAGCGTGAACGGAAATTTCAGCCCGCGCGCCGCCTCGGTAGCCGCCGCGACCCTTTCGGCGAATGCGCTGGATCGCGAGCGCCGCACTCCTCGGGTCAGGGCCGTAGCCATTCTCCAGATCGACCGACACGGGTAGATCCGTCGCCGCGTCGAGAGCCGCGGCATGCTCCACCACCTCATCCAGCGTGGCCTGGCCGTCCAGACGGCCGAGGGTGAACGCGAAGCCCGAGCTTGTCGTCGCCAGCGCCTTGAATCCGAGCGCCGCGAGTACTCGGGCAGAGCCCACATCCCACGGATTTGGAATGACGAAGGCCTTGCCGGCGTGCAATGCCCGAAACTCGAGCGCTTTCTTCTGCTGTCGGTCCACGGCCTTACCTTAGCGGCGAAGCTGCGGGGCCTGTGGCGGTGAGGTCGCCACGGCGGTAATGCGCACATCGCGCTGCGATGCCTCGCCCGCGGCGAAGGCCAGCAGACGCTCGCCCTCCTCCGCGACCGCCAACCGATCGGTCTTCGACAGGCGCCGTAGGGGCTCGATCGTCAGTGTTGCGGCGTCGCGTCCCCGCTTGATCGTCCAGGTCGCCTGGACGAAGCCATCGACGAGAAGCGTCCCGGTAAAGATCACATAGCGGTAGGCGTGGTCGATGACGCGGGTGCGGTCATCGTGACCGATCAGCAGGTTGTCGTACTCGGGGAGGAACCGCGGTGGCGCCGGCGTGTCCGGATCGGGCAGGGGGCCATCTGGCACGTCGAAGAGCTCGCGGCCGCGCTCGTCCTGGAACGTTCGAAGCCCGGGGCGCAGCCGCTCGACGATGGCTCGGAGTCCGGTCAGGCCCGACCACGCGGAAACGTCGGCAATGCTGGCCGGCCCGAACGCTCCCAGGTAGCGTCTGACCAATTTCTCGAGGGACGGCTTGGCCGCGGGCGGCCGTCCGAGCCAGTGCTCGGCCGACGTCCAGGTCGGCTGCCCGCTCTTGCCCCAGATACCGCGTGGCGGCACCTGGACGATCGGGACCAGGTGACGAATCACATAGGCGAGTGACGTCGGATCCCGGTCAGGCCACCGCTGGTGCAGCAATTTACCGAGCTCCGAAAACGTTCGCGGTTTGTCTTGTAGCAGCACACGCGCCTCTGCCACTACCGAGCTCATGTCCACGCCAACCAGGTTGCGACCGAACGGCGAGGTCTTCAGGGTGCGTTCCAGGGTCGTGGGAAACAGGGGATACAGCGCGAGGCAATCGCGGGCGGTCACCAGGTGGATCGTGTTGCGCAGCAGACCGAGCCGCACCGCGCGGCGCTTGCTGATCAAGTCGGCCAGCTCGCTCGGTCGGAATCCTTCGAGCCGCGTCCAGAGACCAACATACGGTGAATTCGGCACCTGGGCCTGCATCCCAACGAGGTGCTCGATCGCGATGGTGTCAACGGACCGAGCGGCGGTGCGTGAGCGGCTCGCCGGCGAGCAGGCTCGTGAGCTGCGTGTTCGTGAAGACGAACACGAGGTCGAAGAACAGCTCGACCGCGCTGACGCGTGGTTGGGCCGACTCTGCAGAATAGGAGGTTGGAATGGCCGGCTTCACTGACCCCGAGATTACCCTCCTGCTCGAGGACGAGCGGGAAGCCGAACGGCGGTTCGTCGCTGAGGCCGTCAGCGAACCCGATTTTCCTCGCGGTTGGTCGGCGGCGCTGCTCATGGCCCACATCGCCAGCTGGCGTACCCGCCTCCGCGATTCCCTGATCGAGGCCAGCCGTGGGCTGCCGATTTCCGGGCCGCCCTCCGATATCGATGCCTACAACGCCGCCGAGCTGGCCCGCAACGCCCGGATCTCGCTCGAAGCGGCGGCGAGCGAAGCGGACACGCGGCTCGGTGACTTGCTGGATCTCTGGGCATCGTTCGGAAACCGGCCATTCGCCTGGTTCACGGCGACGACCGCCGGCGAGGCACTCCTCCGCAACAGCTACATTCATCCGCGACGCCATCTCGCCGAGCACTATGTGGAACGCGGCGACCGATCACGTGGCGCGCAGATCAAGGACGAAACGATGGCCGCACTTCGCCGGATCGGCGCGCCGGAGAGCGTGACCAGCGTCTGGAGTTAGGCGGGCCCGGCGTCGATCCGGGCCCGCTCCGTCCGATCATTCGGTGAAGGCGAAGCACTCCATGAGGTTGCCGATCTCGGAGCGCCCGTCCCGTGGCGGCGCCGGTGGCCCGGCGGAGGCACCGGGCACGGCCGCTTGGTAATTCCCGCCGACCGGGGTGGCCCCGTCGAACTGATGGTTGACAGAGGCGAGGGTCGGGAGCCCGAAGTTGGTCTCGATGAACTTGAGGATCGAGGTGTGCTCATAGAGCCGGCCTTCGAGGTGTCGCGGCTTGGCCCACGGCGAGATCACCCAGGTCGGGACCCGGATGCCGAGGCCGAAGGCGTCCAGCTGGGGTGGGGGGACATGGTCGAAGTAGCCGCCGGCCTCATCGTAGGTCAGGATGTAGGCCGAGCTTGACCAAGCGGACGATTGCCGCAGCGCCGTGATCAGCTGCTGCTGGATCCCCATGCCGACCGAGATGTCGGCCGGAGGATGCTCGTCCCAACCGCGCGCGAAGCTGGGAATGATGAAGGAGACCTGTGGCAGGCGGCCCAGGTCCAGGTCGTTGAGATACTCGCCCTTGCTGCCCCGCGTGCGCCGGTCGTTCGCCCATCGCTTCCAGAAGACGAAGACGTTATCCGTATTGCCGAAGGGAACGCTGTCCCAGCCGATGTTGTAGACCTTCCAGGTGACGCCCGCCGCCTCGAGCAGGTCGAGGATTATCGGGTAGTCGAAGACGCCGAAACCCCAGATGCCGTTGGTGGTGATGCCCCCGGAGGTGCCGGACGCGAGATAGAAGCGGTTTGGCCAGGTGGGGCCAAGCTGCGAACAAAAATAGTTGGCGCAGAGCGTCGAGGTGTCGAACAGGCTGTAGTAGAAGGCGAGGTCGTCCGCCGTGTAGTAGCCGAGACAGTTGATGCCGTCGGTGGTGTAGAAGCCGTCCATCTTGCCGGAGTCCCACTCGCCGTGGGTTGCGTTCCAGGAGTGTCCGATGTCGGGCGTCGAGAGGCTGGCGAAATGGTAGGGGCTGACGGAGCCGCCCTGGCCATCCGGCTGTGAATAGCCGCGCGGCACGCCGAAGCTTCCGGCGAAGCGGGCAAAGCCGTAGTAGTGATCGAAGGAGCGGTTCTCCTGCATATCGACGATCACGTGCTTGATCGGCGTTCCGGGTTTGGTCGACGCCATGGCTTCCAGCGCGCCAGACCACGGCGCCGTAAGCCCGGCGAGACCGAGCGCGCCCGCCCCCTTGAGTAGCGTCCTGCGTCCGATCGGCTGATCGAGTCTGAAGTCGTCCATGTTCCCTCCCTGCTGGTGAGGTTGCCGTTCCAAGTCGTTCAGTCAAACAGGTTTGGGTTATGAGCTGACGGCAGTCTATGGTTACTGGATGGCAAACCACCGCCGCTATCGCCTGCGCTGGGTTGACGTGTTCACGGAGCGACCGCTGCTCGGCAATCCGCTGGCGGTCGTGTTAGAGGCCGATGGGCTCAGCGATATCGAGATGCAGGCGATCGCGAGAGAGACCAACCTCTCGGAAACGACGTTCGTCCTTCCGCCGCAGACGCGGGGGCACGCCGCGAAGGTCAGGATCTTCACCCCGCACGTCGAGCTGCCGTTTGCCGGCCATCCAACGGTCGGCACGGGCTGGGTGCTGATCGATGAGGGACTGGTCGGGTCAGATGCCGCGGCGTTCACGCTGGAAGAAGGCGTCGGACCGATATCGGTGCGGATCGATCGGAGTGGGACATCACTCGTTCTCTGGATGTCGCATCCGCCGGTCAAGTTTGGCGAGCTGATTGAGGAGCGGGAGGAAATGGCGGCCGCCCTCGGCCTCACGGCCGCCGACCTGCAGCCGAACGTGCCCGTCCAGGTCGCCAGCACGGGCGTGCCCTTCGTTTACGTGGCGCTCAAGGACGCCGCCTCCGTCGATCGCGCCGTTTCCAGAGGCGATGCCTTGACGTTCGTCCTGGGTCCGCACGGATTGCCACCCGTCTTCCTATTTGCGGTGGTGGCTCCCAACCGGTTGTACAGCCGTATGTTCGGCCCCCATAGCACGACGGGCATCGCGGAAGACCCGGCCACCGGCTCGGCGAGCGGACCGTTGGGGGCCATGGCGGTCCGGTACGGCCTGGTCCCTCGAGCTTCCCAGGTCGCGATCATCAGCGAGCAGGGGACCAAGATGGGACGGCAGAGCGTCATTCATATCGCGCTCGAATATGCAACTGGCGCCGAGCTGCCGAGCCGGATCGAGGTCGGTGGCTCGGTGATCCCGGTGATGACGGCGGAGTTGTCGGTCAGCGGGAGCGCGGTTTCCGGACGCGCGCGCTGAGGCGAGCGCCCGACTCGACCACATCGAGCGCGCGGTTGGTCAGCTCCACCAGGCCAGCTCGACCGTTGCTGCGCATCCACTCGAGAGTGGCCTCGAACACGGCGCCGATGATCACCCGGGCCGTGACGCGTAGCTCGAAGTCATCGGGGCGGCGACCGGTCCGCTCCGCCAGTAACTTCGCGATCAGCACCTGGGTCCGCTCGACTTCGTCCCAGATCCGAGCCCGCAGTTCCGGCACCTCCAGGAACAGGCGGCCGCGAGCGAGGATCATCTGCTCATCACGCTCGAACGTCGCCGCCAGCCCTTCCAACACCTGTCGGACACCGGCATTCACCGGCTCATCCTTCGGACGCTCGAGGAACATCCGGATGGCCACCGGATCGTAGGCGTCGTAGAGGACGACGTCCTCCTTGGTCGGGAAGTAATTGAAGAACGTGCTCGGTGAGATCTCAGCGGCGGCGGCGATCTGCTCGACGGTCGTCTCCTGGTAGCCCTGCTTTCCGAAGAGGCGCAGCGCCGTGCGCTGGATCGACTCCCGCGTCTTCTGTTTCTTCCGCTCGCGCAGACCCCCGGTCTTAGTCCCTCCCCCGCTTGCGGGGGAGGGCAGGGTGGGGGCCGTCTTTGCTGAAGCCATCGTCACGCGGCCTCGGAAGCGATGGGGGAGACGCGTGCGGGCAGGAAGATCGCGATGGCGATGGCCGTCGCCATAACCAGCCCGGCGCTCACGAGCATGACCTCGGCCATCCCGTTTGTGTAGGCGTCGTTGGCGGCGCGGAGCACGGCGGAGCGGGCCGGTGGTGGCAGCTGCCCGGCGACCGCGTGGGCGCCGGCGAGGCTGCCGAGCGTCACCTCGCGAGCTTGGGACGGCAACGCGGCCACGTGTGGTCCGAGCTGTGCCTGGTACACATTGTTCAGGATGCTGCCAAGGATCGCCACGCCGAAGGTCGCGGCGATTTGCTGTAGTGCCCGGGTCAGGGCCGACCCCGCGCCGGTCTGAGCCGGCGGAAGGGTGCTGAGGATGACGTCGAGGGTCGTCGGCAGGGCAATCCCGATGCCGATGCCGATGATCAACAGTGCAGTACCAACCGCGCTGTAGGCCGCGTCGGCGCCGATCTGGGAAAAGCCCACCAGCGCGGCGGCGGTCGAGGCCAACCCGGCCGACACGGCGACCCGGGCGCCAAACCTCGCCGCCATGACGTTGCCGATCCCGGCGCCGACGATCACGCCGCCGATCAGCGGCAGGAGCTTGATCCCGGTCGCCTGGGCGTCGTTGCCCAGGACGATCTGGATGTAGGGGGTGAGGATGAACATCACACCGAAGAGGCCGAACCCGGTGACGACGAACGCCATGGTCGCCCAGGTGAAGCCACGGTTGCGGAAGTTGCGGAGGTCGACGAAGGGTGACGGTTGGCGGAGGTCCCAGACGACAAACGCCATGAGGACCACTGCCCCGCCGATGACGCCGGCCAGCACCCGCGCGTCGGTCCAACCGTGGATCGGCTGTTCGATCACG
>VBFX01000229.1 GCA_005889395.1 Chloroflexota bacterium | reverse complement strand
TGTTCCCTTCGAGGAGATCGTCGACGTCAGCGACGTCAGCCAGCGCTTGAGATAGACACGCTGCTTGACGTCGCTGACGTCGACGATCTCCTCGAAGGGAACAAAGAGGTCCGGCTGGCCCGGGCTGACCACCCGCATGTAGGACTCGCTCGACACGAAGAGCCCTTGCGCGGACTGCGGAGGCCCCTCGAAGATCTCGCGCACGACGCCGAGCCCACCGTCGCGCGCCTCCACCGTGTCGCCGACGCTGACGACCCACTGGACTACGGGCATGACAAAACTCCCACTGTCATGGAACCGCGCGTATTGTAAGTGAGATGGCCGTAAAGAGGTTCGGGCCGAACACCGCCGAAGTCGAGGCGCTCCTCGACCGGTTCCGCCGGCTGACGCCCCAGGAGTGGGAGCGGGTCGCAGAGGCCGCCCCGGGGGTGGGCGCCATCCCCGACCTCGAGGTCACGCAGGCGCCGGAATACTTCAAGGCCCTCGAGGTGGCGACTCGGATCGCCAAGAGCGACGTCTTCCCCGGGTCGGAGTCCGCCTTCTACGACGCGATGCGGACCGCTCAACTGGTCGCCGATGCGAGCGCCTTTCAACCATCGACGCGGCCGGAGCCGGCGAGCTCCGCGGTCATCGATGAGCGGCTGCCTCCGGACGCCGAAGCCGAGGCCATCATCCGCATGATGTCGACAGCCTACGAAGAGGAGTCCTGGCGCCGCGTCATGAACGCCTGTATGGTCGCCGCCGGCGCGCTGGTGGTTCGCGATTGGATGATGCCGCGCGTCTATCAGCTTCTCTGGCAGCCGATGGAGCTCGACGGCGAGCCGATCAGCCCTTAGGGCGTCACCGTTTCGGTCTGCGTGGCTGCGGTCAGGGTGCTGCCGCCCGGCGGCGACGCGGTGATCTTCGGTAATCCCGCTGTGGTATCGGTGTACTTGAAGCTCGCGCTCGAGTCACTCATGGTAATCGTGACCGTCGTGATGGGCGCGTTGGTGATGGCATCGACGAAGCCGCCGGTCCCCGAGTTCGTCGTCAGGGTCACGACGATCTCCGCCGCGGTCGCCATCGGATTGCCGTAGGCGTCGGTCTGGGCGACCGTGATCGTCGCGGAGGTCGTCCCGGCCGTGAAGCTCTGCGGGGCGGTCGAGATCCAGAGCATCGTCGCGGTGCCGGTGGCGTTCACCTTGAAGGTGCCGCTGGTCACGCTCACGAGGCCGTCGGTGAGCGTCAGTGTGCGGTTGTCCTCCGCCACGTATGCCGTTACACCGCTGATCGTCCCCACTCCCGCGCTCCAGCTCTGGCTGCCATATTTTGGTGGGCACGTAAGCCCCACGCAATTCCCGGCAGGGGCGGTGCTCAGATTACCGGTCACCACGGCCCCGCTGCCGAGGTAGTCGATCAACACGTTGTTGCCAACGTCGTACCCGGTCGCCTGCACGCTGAAGGCGGTCCCAGCGGTCTGCGGCGACCCAACCGCCGCCAACGCAAAGTGGTCCAAGGCACCCAGCGTCGTGAACAGGTGGTCGGGTCCCACGGTGATGCCGTTGGAGGCGACGGCAATCACCCGGTAGTCATACGCGGTGCTCGTCGACAGCAGCTGGCTGACCTGGGTGCTCACCGGCACAGTGGCCGCTCCATGGCCGATCGTCGCGTAACCGAGGAGGCCGGCGGGATTTTGGGCGATCGACTGCAGACCCGCGAGGTCGTTGGGAACGTAGGTCCCGCTGTGGAGTTTGTACTGGAAGAAGACGAACGTATCGGCCTGGTTGCTCCAGCCGTTGGGATTCACCGACTCGCTGAAGGTCGCGCTCTTGCCGCCGATGCTCTGGGCAGCCCCCGGCCCGGTAACCGTCGCCTTGCCAAAATCAAGGGTGAAGGTTGCGGTCTCCGGCGCCATCACATTGTTCCCGTCAGGTACGCAGCTCTTTGCGCCGCTGATCGTCAGCGTGTTGATCCCCGCCGCGTTGACGGTTGGGAGATCGATGGTCGCGGTGCCCTGCCAGGTCAGGTTGTCCGGCTTCCAGCTGCCGGTCACCGGATGCGGCACGGTCTCGCCCGGTCCTAGGAAGCTGGCGCCGAGCGGCACGGTTGGGTCGATCTCGCGATCCGCGGTCAAGGTGACGGTAAGCGTGCCCCTTCCGAAATTTCCGGCGGGATTGACGCTCGTGTTGGTGTTGGTGCTCGAGAAGGCAATCGCCCCGGCTCCGAGCTTGAAGGTGGGCGCCTGCTGCGCAAGTGGCGTGGTGACGGTCACAAAGCCTGAGTACTGGCTCGGACTGGGCGCGTTCGTGCCCCACCAGTCATTCGTCGCCGTGGCGGCGACACTCGCGTTGTAGTCCTTTCCCGGTGAATTGCCATAGAGGTCGCTGTACATGACGCTCGTCCCTGCCGCGCCAGTCGAGGAAACACCGCCCCCGTTGGCATGGATGGACGCGCAATCGATCTGCGCGCTCGCCGTCCCGGTGGTGGTCACGGCATAACCGGAAAGGCCCGTGATGAGCGTGCTCTTCAGCTTGAGCACGGCGGAGTTGATCGTGATCCCGCTGGTGGCGTAGAGCAGCTTGCCCTTGGTGAACTCGCTATTCGCCGCGTCGATGTGGATCCCGGTCCAGTCGGAGTTGGTTGCCAGGGTGGCGGGCAGCACCGGGCACGGATCCGGGATGAAGACAGAATGGCAGGCGGACACCCCCGGATTGTCTTTCAGGCTGGTGAAGGTCGTCCCCAGGGTGGTGCCGACGGCATGTAAGCTGCCACCGCTGATTTTGATTCCGCCATTCATGATCTTGACGATGTCGCCCTCGGTCGTCACGAAATCACCGTCAACCGTCAGCGATCCGTCCAGCAAGTAGCCGAACGTCACATCGCTCGCAGCGGATGGGATGGCGGTGATCCACGTCAGGTTTTTCGTTGCCTCGCCGTGAAATACGATCGCATCGAGCCCGTTCCACTTGCCGTCGTTACCCTGGATGATGGTTCCCGCGCCCCCGACCTCGAAATCGCCCTTGACACTGCTCAAGTAGATGGCCGGGTAGCGCAATGCCGCCGACGATGGTGGGGCTGATTTCCGCACGTGATTGGTCGTCAGTGTGAGCTGATCGGCGCCGACAAGTCGGATCCCGTAGGTCCCAGCGTCGGTAATGGTGTTGTCGGTGACCACGGTCGGTTGTCCAGAGAGGCCGTTGGCGATGATGCCGTCCTTGCCGGCGCCGCTGATCTGGGTGTTGGTGACGTTGAACCTGACGCAGGTGCCCACCGTCGTCGTCGACGAACAGTTCGCCGGGCTGAAGAAGCTCCCGATGATTCCATTGAGGCCGACGTTTTGGATCGTGCTGGAATCCTTCACCGAGAACGGCGTATCGAGGCTATTGATGCCGTCCTTGCTGGCGTTGGCGATGGTCGTGTTGGCGACCGTCAACCTGAAGTTGGTTGGCACCGTTTCTTTGATGGCCGGGACGGGGCCGCTATCCAGCGAGATCCCGGTGTTCGGGTAATTGATAAACCCATACGTGATGCGACTGGTACCTCGGTTGCCGGCGGCATCGCTCGTGATCACCAGGCCGCCCCAGTCGCCTGGCGCTGGAATGCAAACCGTCACGAGGACCGAGGGACACGAAACAGCCCTCGCATCCGAGGCGTCAACCGGCGACGCGGGAGCGCTCGGGTTGTCTTTCAGGCTCGTGAAAATGGCGCTGTTGCTCGTCGTCGAACCCCCGGGGGTGCCGGTCGCGGTTACGGCCCCACCGTTGATGGTGATCGGTCCGCCAAGCGATTTCACGACGTCGCCGGAACCGACCAGCAGGTTTCCTCCCTGGAGCGTCAGGGCGCCGTCCAACAGGTATCCGAGGGGATGCGTCGATGTCGCATTGCTCGGCGTGATCCACGCCAGGTCGTGGTTGGCCGTGCCGTCGAACACGACGGCATCGAGGCCGTTGCCGCTCCCCACGTTGCCACGAATGTTCGCGGCGAAGTCTGCGGATAGGGCCGGCAGGTAGATCGCGGGATAACGGCCGGCTCCGGCACCGGGGCCACCGCCGCTGGCCGCGATGTTGTTGTTGCGGAGGACGAGCTGGTCGGCACTGAGCAGCCGGACACCATAGGTTCCCGCGCTCTGAATGCGGTTGTCGGTGATCCACACCGGCTGTCCAGCGAGCGCCTGGCCGAAAATGGCCTCGACGCTCGTGGACGTGAACCGGTTGCCGCTGAGACGCACAGGGGTTCCCGGAATTCCGCCGCTGAGGTCGACGGTGATGCCACGCGCGCCGCCGCTGATGGACGAGGTCGTCACCGAAATCGCCGTCTTCACGGCATTGATGCCATCGATGGCGCTGGGGCCGATGCTGCTCCCCGACACCACGAGGCCGAAGACCGACGACCCGGACGTCGACGACGCCCCGCTCGTGATCAGAATGCCCGTGGCGGCGAAGCGAACCGCGGCGTTGACGAGCGCCCCATTCGCCGTGCCGCCCGTCAACGTGATGCCTCCCCACGCGCCGGGTTGGACCGTGGCCGGGCATGCGTTTACCAGG
>VBFX01000228.1 GCA_005889395.1 Chloroflexota bacterium | reverse complement strand
GCGCATCTTGCAGGTCCGCGCCGTGCCCATCAAGGATGGGTCCTTGGTTCTGCTGGCGCGAGACGTGACCCGGCTGCGCTACCTCGAGACGGTTCGGCAGCAATTCGTCGCCAATCTGTCCCATGAGATTCGGACGCCGCTGGCAGGCCTCGACCTGGCGGCACAGACCCTCTCCGCCCAGCTTCCGGCGGAGGGGGACGCGCGGTTGTTCATCGACCGCATCACCCAGGAAGCCCAGCGCCTGGCCGACATCGTGTTCAATCTGAATCAACTTGCCGCACTCGATGCTGAGGTCATCGCGGTTGAACGGCTGCCCTTCTCCTTGGACGACCTCGTCGGTGCACTCATCGATCGTTTTCAGGCCAGAGCGGCGGCTGGACGGCTGGTTCTTCGTGCCGAGACTTCCGCCGAGGGCGCCACTGCGGTCGGCGACCGTGCGAAGACCGATCAGGCGCTACAGAACATCGTCGACAATGCCCTCAAGTTCACGCAGGTCGGCGAGGTGGTCGTTACGGCGGGGGTCGACCGCGACCGTGTCGAGGTCACCGTCCGGGATACGGGCCCGGGCATTCCTTCGCGTGACCTCTCACGCATCTTCGAGCGCTTCTATAAGGTGGACCGTTCACGGGGCGGCCTGCCGGGCAGCGGCCTGGGCCTCTCGATTGCCCGCCACCTGGTTGAGCTTCAGGGCGGCACGATCGTCGCCGAGAGCAGCGGCAGCTCCGGAACCATCGTTCGAATTCGACTTCCGCGCGGGCCGTTAACCTCGCCTTAACCCAGCACGCACCAAGCGATTACGAGGCATGCCTAGCATCGGTGATGGATCCGTTCGGCCGGCAATTCGAGCGCCAACTGAAGGAGGAACATCGCCAGCATGAAGTCCGTCCTCGTTGCCCTTTCCGCCGGTGCGGCTCTTCTGCTCACCGCGTGTGGAGGCAGTCCCACTGGCACCAATCCGTCAACAGGGGGCGCTGGAGTACCAGCGCCGCCGAGGGCCTCGCTAACTGGTGCGGGCGCCACGTTTCCCAAGCCGTTCTATGACGCCGCCAACTTTGCCTACAACAAGAAGTTCAGCCAGGTCACGATCAACTATGGTGGCGGTGGCTCGGGCGCCGGCATCCAGCAGCTGACGAAGAAGGTTGTGGACTTTGGCGCCAGCGACGTCCCACTGTCGTCGAAAGAAGCCGATGCCATGGGCGGCAGCGATAAGGTCATCCAGATCGCCAGCACGCTTGGTACCGAGTCGCTCGCCTACAACCTGGACGGCGTGGCGGACGGCCAACTCAAGCTCACGCCGGACACCATTGCCGGCATCTTCCTGGGCAAAATCAAGAAGTGGAATGACCCCGCGATGGCGGCCGACAATAGTGGTGTCAGCCTGCCGAACCAGGACATCCATGTCATCCACCGCTCGGACGGCAGCGGCACGACCTATATTTTCACCGACTACCTCTGCAGCGTCAGCGCCGATTGGAAGGCCAAGACCGGCGGACCCGGCAAATCGATCACCTGGCCTACCGGCGATGGTGCCCAAGGGAACGCCGGCGTCGCCACCCGGATCACGCAGACGCCCGGCGCGATCGGCTACGTGGAGCTCGCTTACGTCCTCCAGACCAAGATGAAGCAGGCCGCGCTCAAGAACCGCGACGGCAACTTCGTCAGTCCGAGCGCAGCCGGCGCGACGGCGGCGGCAAAGGCCTTCGTCGGAAGCTCGCCGAGCCAGTTTTCCATCGTCAACGCCTCCGGCAAGGACAGCGCCCCGATCAGCGGCTACAGCTGGATCATCCTGTACAAAGACCAGGCTGACAAGACGAAGGGCACCGCCCTGGTCGACTACCTCTACTGGCTCACCACCGCCGAGGGCCAGCAGTACGCGGTCAACCTCCACTACGCCGCGCTGCCCAGCAGCATGGCGTCCTACGACCTCCTCGTGCTGAAGGGCGTCACCTCCGGAGGGAGCGCCCTCCTCAGCGTTTCGTAATCACGACCGAATGAGCAAGGGGACTGCCGCCCTGGTAGCCCCGCCGCCGCTGGCAGGTACGGGCCGCCGGCGGCGGCGCATTTCCGGTGACCGGATCTTCCGCGCGATTGCCTATGGGGCCGCCGGCCTGATCCTCGTGATCGCGGGGATTTTCATCATTGCCCTCTTCATCCCGGCCCTGCCGGCCATCACCAGGTTCGGGCTCGGCTTCTTTGTCAGCCAAACCTGGGATCCGGTGCGAAGCCAGTTCGGCGCGCTGCCCGCGATCTACGGCACCCTGGTCACCTCGGCGATCGCCCTGGTGATCGCGTTCCCGGTTGGACTGGGCGCCGCCCTCTTCCTGGCCGAGGATGCCCGTTTGCGCTTCCTCCGCGGCCCGCTCTCCTTCGCGATCGAGCTGCTCGCGGGCATTCCCAGTGTCGTCATCGGCTTGTGGGCGTTCTTCATCCTGACTCCGTTGATGCGCGACAACATCGATCCTTTTCTCAAGCACACGCTGGGCTTCCTCCCGATTTTCCAGGGGAGCGCCAGCGGCTACGGCTTCCTGACGGCCGGCGTCGTGCTGGCCATCATGGTGCTCCCCATCCTGATCGCGCTCTCGCGCGACGTCATCCGGGCCGTGCCGCGCTCACTCCGCGAGGCCAGCCTGGCACTCGGCGCCACCAACGCCGAGACCATCTGGTCGGTCATCCTGCCCTACGCCCGGGCGGGGATCACCGGAGCGGTCCTCCTCTCGCTCGGCCGCGCGCTGGGTGAAACGATCGCGGTCACCATGGTGATCGGTAACCGCCCCCAGATCACGGGCTCGCTGTTCGCCTCGGGCTACACCCTACCCAGCGTCATCGCCAACGAGTTCACCGAGGCGGTTGGCGACGTCTACCTCGGCGCGCTCTTTTATCTCGGCGTCGTCCTCGTCCTCATCACGATCGCGGTCAACGTCATCGCTCGGCTGCTCGTATGGCGTTTCACCGGGTCGGAGCGGGCGGCGGTATGAGCCTTCCGCTGATCCGCACGCTGGTCGATCGCCTCGTCGGCGGGCTGATCGTGCTCTGCGTGAGCGTGGCCGCCATCCCGGTTCTCGTCCTCCTGCTATTCGTCCTGATCAACGGTCTCCCGGGGATGCTGACCCCCGGATTCTTCACCGATCCGCCCTACCCGCAGGGCGTTCCCGGTGGCGGCGTCCTCAACGCCATCATCGGCACCCTCGAAATCGTCGGCATCGGCTCGCTGCTGGCGGTCCCGGTCGGGGCCCTGATCGGCATCTTCCTCTCCGAGTACGGGCGCAACCAGGTCGGGAACACCGTCCGCTTCATCAGCGACGTCTTCACCGGCCTGCCGTCGATCGCGTTCGGCATCTTCGGCTACACGGTCGTGGTGCTGACCACCCATCACTTCTCAGCGCTCTCGGCCTCGATCGCGCTGGCGGTGCTGATGTTGCCGGTGATCCTGCGAGCCACCGAAACCGCGCTCGTCCTCGTGCCTAATTCTCTCCGTGAGGCGGGCCTGGCTCTGGGCGCTCCACGCTGGCGGGTGACCCTGGAAATCATCGTCCCAGCGGCACTGGGTGGCATCGTCACCGGGGCGCTCCTGGCGATGGCGCGGGCGGCCGGAGAGACCGCGCCGCTTCTGTTCACGGCGTTCGGCAACGACATCGTACAAACGAATCCGTGGCAGCCAATGGGCGCGCTCTCTCTGACCATCTTCAGGAATGCGCTCGTCCCCTATCCCAACCTCCAGCAGCAGGCCTGGGCCGCGGGGCTGCTGCTCGTCGCCCTCGTCGCCGCCACCAACATCCTGGCCCGGATCTACGTCCGGCGGATTCAGCGCTAGGCCGGCCAATGGGAGAATGATCGCAACCGCAAGCATGCAAACCAAGGTCGCGCCACCCCCGCTGCGGGACGTTGACGCCGAGATCAAGCTCGACGCCCGGCATGTCGATTTCTTCTACGGCGATTTCCAGGCTCTCCACGACGCGTCGCTGGCGGTCCAGGCGCGCAAAATCACCGCGCTGATCGGGCCCTCCGGCTGCGGCAAGACCACCTTTCTGCGGGTCTTCAACCGCATGCACGACCTCGTCCCCGGCACCCGGGCCAGCGGCGAGGTGCTGCTGGACGGTCACAACGTCCTTTCGCCCGACACCGATGTCATCAATCTGCGTCGCCAGGTCGGCATGCTCTTTCAACGGGCCAACCCGTTTCCGAAGTCCATCTACGACAACGTGGCGTACGGCCCACACATCCTCGGCTGGTCGAAAATCCAGATCGACCAGGTGGTCGAGGAGAGCTTGAAGGACACTGGGCTGTGGGACGAGGTCAAGGACCGGCTGCGCCGCTCCGCGCGGCGCTGGATCCGATCGCCACGCTGCGCATCGAGGAACTCATGCAAGAACTCAAGAAGCGGTATACGATCGTGATCGTGACGCACAACATGCAGCAGGCCTCCCGCGTGTCCGACTTCACGGCCTTCATGCTGATGAACCCGAAGCGGGCGGGCGAGGTGATCGAGTTCAGCCCGACGGACGATATCTTCAACCGCCCCAAGGACAGCCGGACCGAGGATTACATTACCGGCCGATTCGGGTAAGAACTCCCGTCGTGGCCACCACCCGGACGCTTTTCGACCAGGAACTTGCCGAGCTGAGGTCAGGCGTCGTTCGTATGGGCAGCATGGTCGAGCAGGCGATCGCCGAATCCATGCGCGCCCTGGTCGATCGCAACAACGCGCTCGCCAAGGAAGTCATCGCGCGTGACCAGGAGGTCAACGAATTGCATCGCCAGTTGCGCGAGCGGGCTTTCATGATCATGGCCACCCAGCAGCCGGTGGCTCGTGACCTGCGGCTGATCGTCAGCTTTCAGCACATGGTGCTGGAGCTGGAACGCATGGGCGACCACGCGGTCGGCATTGCCCGTGCGGCGCTGCGCCTCAACGACCTGCCCCAGCTCAAGCCCTACATCGACTTGCCCAGGATGGCCGAGATCACCGAATCGCAAGTGCACGAGATCCTCGGTGCCGTGATCGAGGCGGACCAGGGCCGGGCTCGCGCGATCGCCGAACGCGACGACGACGTTGACGTCCTGTATCACAAGATCTGGGACGAGCTCGTCAACTTCATGGTCCAGGACCCGGCCAACGTGCAGCGCGCGGCCATCCTGCTCTTTCTTGCCAAGGACCTCGAGCGGATCGCCGACCGCGTGACCAACATCGCCGAAGACGTCGTCTTCCTGCATACCGGGCGGATCGTGGAGCTGAGCTGATAGTGTCCCGAACCAGGATTACCTTGACGTTTCATCGACCCATTTCGGCCGAATGCCGTTGTCAGCTCCTGCGCGCGCTCGGTCACGCATCGACGGATGCGCTCCCTCACGTGCTCGTCGCCTCCTCAGCCTCGGCCGCCTGGGTCGCGAACCGTCAGCGGCACCCTGGTTCGGGACACTAGTGCCCAAGCGCATCCTTGTCGTCGAGGATGACGCCACCATCCGGGACACGCTGAGCTTCAACCTCAAGAAAGAGGGATACGCGGTAACCGTCGCCCAGGATGGCGCGGACGGCGTGGCCAAGGCCCGTAGCTCGCGCCCGGACCTGATCCTGCTAGACCTCATGCTCCCCGAGCTGAACGGCCTCGAGGTTTGCCGCATCCTCCGCCAGGAAGGCAATGTCCCGATCATCATGTTGACGGCCAAGGAAAGCGAGGTCGACAAAGTGATCGGGCTGCAACTGGGCGCCGACGACTACATCACCAAGCCCTTTTCGCTGCGGGAGCTCTTTGCCCGGATGACGGCCGTGCTTCGCCGTAGCGAGCAGCGCGACGTTCGTCCGGAGGTCGAGGAGGACCGGCTCGGCCGGCTGCGCATCGATCGGGCCGGACGGCGGGCGATGGTGGACGACGGTGAGCTCAAGTTGACGCCGAAGGAGTGGGAGCTGCTCGCCTACCTGGTGCGTCGCCCGGGTCGTGTTTTCACCCGCGAGATCCTGCTCGAGCAGGTCTGGGGCTACAACTATCTTGGCGACCGCAAGACGGTGGACGTGCACATCCGCTGGCTGCGGGAAAAGTTGGGGCGCTTCGGCAAGCTCGGTTTCGAGATCGTCACGGTGCGCGGCGCAGGCTACCGGCTCGATCCCGTCCGTGAGCCGTCCGCCGAGGGCGAGCGCGCCGCCGGCGCCGGCGGCAACTAACCGGGTCGCCAACCATTCGGGCTTGTCGCGCTTCGGCCTAACCAGTCACGGCGATCGGTGCGGATTCATGAACGCGTCGTGGATGACACTGCCGGCCAGCGCGATGCCGATGCCCGCGCCGACGCCGGCCACCAGGAAGGCGAGCCAGTCACCCGCCAGGTGAACATGCAGGTACAACCCACCGAGCACCAGGACCAGCGCGAGCAGCAGCCAGGTCAGCCGATCCACGCTGGGAGGTTAGCCTCGAGCCTCAGCCGCCATTGGCCCCGCCGAAGCCGCCAAACCCCCCGGACCCGGCCGGCACGATCGTGATGCTGTTGGCCTTGATGCTGCCATCTGCCTCGCGCGTGCCGGTGACGGTCACCGTCTCGCTTTCCTGCAAGTCAGACGCTTGCCCAACGACGGACTTCCGCACGATCACGCTCTGGTCGAAGGTGATCTTGACGTCGGTGTTGCAGCGGGCATCGTGGATGGTGAGGCTGTTATTCGTCAGGTTGGCGACCGTGCCGCTGGCGCCACGGCGGGCCGCGGCTCCGGATGCGCTGGCGCTAGGGCTCGCGCCCGGGCTGGGACAGGCTGCAGCCACCCCGCGGCCCCCGCCCAGGCCGTTCCCGGCCGTCCGTGCGCCGGTTGTGGATGCCGCGGCGTTGGCCGTCGTGCCGCCACCGCCGACCTTGTAGCCGCCGTAGAAACCGCCGAGTAAGCCGACGACGACGACGAGCGCGGCGATGGGAAGCTTGATCATTGCATGACCTCCTGGGGGTTCACTCGTAGCGCAAGGCTTCGATGGGGCGGAGCCGTGCCGCTCGGTTCGCGGGATAGAGACCGAAGAAGAGACCGATACCGACCGAGATGCCAAATGCCATGAAGACGGACGGGGTGGAGATGACGGGGGTGGGCAACGTTGACACGGCGATCGGCAGGACGCGAGCCAGGCCGAAGCCAATCAGGATGCCCAGCGCACCGCCCAAGCCCGAGAGGAACATCGACTCGATCAGGAACTGGAGCAGGATGTCCTGGCGCCGCGCCCCGATCGCCTTGCGGATGCCGATCTCGCGCGTCCGCTCCGTGACGGTGACCAGCATGATGTTCATGATTCCGATGCCGCCGACGACGAGCGAGATGCCGGCGATCGCGCCCAGCATCAGGGTGAGCACGCCGGTCGTCGACGCGGCGCTGTTGAGCACGTCTTGTTGGCTCAAAATCTGGAAGTCGGCGAGGGTCGGGTCCGAGATGTGGTGCCGGTCGAGCAAAACCTGGGTCACCTCGGTGCTGGCTGCCGTCGTCGCCTCCGCGCTGGTGGCCTCGACGTAGATCTGCTGGACGTTGCGCCCGCGCCCGCCCAGCAGGTAGCTCCAGGCTGAGGTGATCGGCACGACGACCACGTCGTCCTGGTTGTTGAAGCCGCCGGAGGAACCCTTGGGGGCGAAAACGCCAATGACGCGGAAGTTCTGGCGGTTGATCTTCATGACCTGGCCGATCGGATCGGCGCCACTGAAGAGGTTGGTCGCGACGGTGGGGCCGATGACGGCCACCTTGCTGGAGGCGTCGACCTCGCCCGATGTGAAGAACTGACCACTCGCCACCTGGTAGTTGCGCACCGAGGGGAAGTCCTGCGTGGTGCCGGTCAGCGAGCTATTCCAGTTCTGATTGCCATACGTCAGTTGCGCCCGGCCGCCAGCGCTCGGGATCGCCGTCACCACGTCCGGCGACGTTTGCCGGTTGGCGATTGCCTTGACATCATCGAGCGTCAGGCTCGACCCGGTCCCGAACCCCTGCTGCACGCCGCCCGCGCTTCTCGCGTTGGAAGGAAAGACCGTCAGGAGGTTGGAGCCCAGCGATTGGATCTGCTGCTGCACCGCGACCGAGGCGCCGTTGCCGACGCCGACCAGCAGGATGACGGCCGAGACGCCGATGAGGATGCCGAGCATGGTCAGGGCCGACCGCAGTCGGTTCGACAGCAGCCCGTTCACCGCGAGGCGGAGTCCCTCGAGAATGCTCAACGCACCATCTCCGTCGCCACCGCCTGGCGTTCGTCGCTCACGATCACGCCGTCGCGCAGCCGCACCATACGCTGGGCAAACGCCGCGATGTCCGGCTCGTGCGTGATCAGCACGATGGTGCGCCCCTGCTGGTTCAGGTCGCGTAGCAACTTCATGATCTCGAGACTCGATTCGCTATCGAGGTTGCCAGTCGGCTCGTCGGCGAGAAGGATCGACGGGTCGGTGACCAGGGCGCGGGCGACCGCAACGCGCTGCTGCTGGCCGCCCGAGAGCTCGTTCGGAAGGTGGCTGGCACGCGGCAGGAGGCCGACCGATTCGAGCGCCGCCAGCGCCCGCTCGCGGCGCTGCTGGTTATCGCCGGCGTAGATGAGCGGCATCTCGACGTTGTGGACCGCACTGGCGCGCGGAATCAGGTTGTAGGACTGGAAGACGAAGCCGATCTTTCGATTTCGGATCCAGGCCAGCTGGTCGTCGGTCAGCGCCGAGACGTCGTAGCCATCGAGGATGTAGCGGCCGGAGGATGGCTGATCGAGGCAGCCGATCAGGTTCATCAGGGTGCTCTTGCCGGAGCCCGAGGGCCCCATGATGGCGACGAACTCGCCCTCCGGAATGTGGAGCGAAATTCCTTTGAGGGCAGCTACCTCCACCTCCCCTGCGAGGTAGACCTTTGTTATGCCCTCGAGGGTGATCACCCGCC
>VBFX01000227.1 GCA_005889395.1 Chloroflexota bacterium | reverse complement strand
TGGTGGTGGTCGACGATGGCTCCGATGATCCGCCAACCCTGCGCCTCCTCGACTCGCTCGCGCAGGCGGGAGTCCGCGTCCTGCATCAACCCAATGCCGGCCCCGCCGCCGCGCGCATGGCCGGGGTCGTCGCCAGCCAGGCGCCCTACGTCCTGCCGCTGGATGCCGACGACCTGCTCGGCCCCGGATCGGTGCGCGCGCTGGCGGATGCGCTCGACGCCCATCCGGAGGCGGGCGTCGCCTGGGGCGACGTGGAGCTGTTCCGGCCCAGCGGCGCGCGGGTTTTTGCTCGCGGCCCCGACGCGCTCGATCCCTGGCTGATCACCTACGTCAGCGAGCTGCCGCTCTCCGCGCTCTTCCGCCGGGAGGTCCTGCTGCAGGCCGGCGGCTATCAGCTCCGCGACGGCTACGAGGATTGGGACCTGTGGATGGCGCTCGCCGAGCGTGGCGTACGCGGCGTTCGCGTCCCCCGGCTTGTCGAACGCCACCGGGAGCACGGCGCCCGCCGCTGGTCGCAGGATTTTTCCCGTCACGAGCGCGCGCTCGCGGTGCTGCGCGACCGCCATGAAGATCTCTTCGCCGCCCGCGGCGCGAACTGGCGTCGCTCGGCCGCGCCCTGGCGGCAGCGGCTGCTGCTGCCCGTGATCGAGGCCGCCGCGTTCGTCTCCGTCCGCAATAAATACCGGCTTGCCCACGTCGTCAGTCACCCGCTCCGTCTTTTTCGACTGCAGCTGCAGCGACTGGCCGCGGATCGCTCAACACCGCGACCGCGTACCACGCGTAGCGAGCCGTGAACGGCAGCCACCGGAAGAGCGCCGCATCGAGCCGGTCGAGGATGGCGACGAGTCGCGCAAAGATGGCGGCGCGCCGGAACGGCACCGCGGTCAGCGACAGCAGGTGGTAGGCATGGATGTCGACCGAGCCGAAGTGCTTGCGCGCCAGCCTGAAGTCCGACATCTTCAACGGATGCTCGTCCGGGGTGCGCAGCGTCGGGGTCATACGCCGCTTGAGATTGATCAGCGGGTTGTGGCCTAACGGCTCCATGAAGATCGCGACGCCGTCCGGCTTGAGGGTGCGCGCCACTTCGGAAAACGAGCGGTCGAGGTCGAGGTGGTGCAGGATGGCGTTGCCGCAGATCACGTCGAAGGTCTGATCCGGAAAATCGAGCGCCTCGGCATCCATCGCCTTGAACTCGACCTCGACACCGGCCGCGCGCGCGCTCGCCCGGGCATTCGCCATGGCCGTCTCTGAGAGGTCGATCCCGGTGACGTTCCCACCAAACTCCGCCAGTCGCGGGGTGTACTTGCCCTGGCCGCAGCCGTACTCGAGCACGCGCTTTCCGGCACAGCGCGCCCGCAGGAAGTCCTCCCAGAAGCGAGCCCGCCCTTCGATGATCGAGTAGTACTTGTCGACGGCCTGCCAGCGGACCTCGTCCGCGTACTCCTGGTCGTGGAACGCCTTTTCCCGCATCTTCCGCGCGTCCATCATGACCCGGCTACCTCCGCTTCCGACCCCCACCCCGACCCTCCTCCGTTCGCGGGGGCGGGAGATTCCTTGCCTCGCCGGCGGGAGCGTCGCCAGTGACGAAGGGCATCGAGCGACCGCGCCGGGAAGACCGCCTCCGCGGCGGTCTCCGTCGCCGCCCGAAGCTGGCGCGCGCTGGCCAGCAGCCGGGCCGCCGGCCGGCGAGCCACGGCCTGCGCGCTCAAGGTGACCCGTGCCCCACCCGCCCAATCGAATTTGTAGGTCTCGGTCCCGCGTAACAGGTCGTAACAGCGCACGCCCCGCTCCGCGGCCTCCTTGATGGAGAGGCCCATGCGGACGAAGGCGACGCTCTTCTTCGCCCAGCCCGGGTCGTAACCCGTCTGGTACAGCCAGTAGTGTCCTCCGCGCTCGAAGCCGTAGTAGGTGGCACGACAGGCCCCTTCCAGCCACAGTTCCTCGAAGCGGACCATGCCCCGTTGCGCCATCGCCGGCACCAGCCGGCGATGGAAGGCGCGCACCGACGGCAGCGTCAGCGCGTCCGACCCGCCCTGCACCGCCCAGCGCTGGTCGTGAAGCGCCAGCAATCGCTCGAGCGCCGCGCCGGCCAGCCCCGGCTCCGTCACGGAGCGGGTTTCGAACTCGTCGAGGCCACTCACGGCCCGCAGCAGTCGGCCAAATTGATGCGGCCGCCGGCTTTTCGAGAGCGTCCCCTCCCAGCCGGCGCTGAGATCGAGGTACGGACAGATTTGATGCGTCGACAGCGTGTAGGCGCGGCGGCCATCGCTGCCGAACTGCCAGGCGAGCAGCGACAGCATGGGAGAATCGGCGGGCAGCCCGTCGAGCACCAGCAGGTCGATCGGTTCCGCGGCAAGGCGCGTGACGATGGCCGCCGCGGCCGGCCGGGCGTATAGCGGAAGCGCGAGCACGTCGAGCCCATCCGCGGCGACGATGCGCTCGCCCATGAATGACACCCGTCGGACGGCGGTCCCGACCGCGGTCGAGGTTCGCTCGCTCAGGGCGAGCAAACCGACCAGCCGGCCACCGTCGCGAGCGCAGAGGAGCAGGGGCTCATGGCCCATCCCGACGGTCGCCTGCCAGGAGGCCATCCACGAGTAGGTCAGGAAGGGCGATGCCGACGGAGCCGCCTCGAAGAGCTCCTCCCATTCGCGACGCAGCGAGGCGAGCGCATCGACGCCACGCATCACCTCGACCGAGAGCCGGCTCATGCGGGCTCCCCCTGCACGGCCTGGCGCACCTGGAGCGCCAGCCACTCGAGCGCGTTCGGCGTCAGGTCCTGGTGGCACGGCAGCCAGAGCGCCGTTCGCCGCAGCTCGTTCACACTGGGGAATTCGGGATCCGGTGTCAATGGGTGCCGGTCGGGCCAGAACTCCCCGACCGGGACGGCCCGTGCCTGGAGCCGCGCCAGCACGGCGTCGCGGTGCTCGACCCGGAAGGGATAAAACAGCGGGCACACGCCGGCCGGTAACGCCGGGATGATCGGCGGCGCGACGCCCTCCAGTTGTTCGAGCAGGTACCGGTAGTTGCGACGGCGGCGCGCGGCGATGGCGGGAAAGTCCTGGGTCATCAGGATCCGCCGCGACAGCGCGCTCATGGTGGTGTCGGCCTGCGTCAGGTCGAAGTCCGGCGTTCCCATGGGGACGTAGGCGGCGCCCGTTGCCGAATAGGCCGCCTTCCCCATCCGCAGCGCGACGGCGCGCACCTCTGCCGCCGCCGGCAGGTGACGCATCTGCAGATTCGCGAGCAGCAGCGACACGGTATGGGCCGTGAGCCAGCTAGCCTTCGGCTGTGAGTGCCCGCGGGCCCCGTTGGACCAGCCGGCCCGAAGGACCGCGATCCCCCCGTCGGGTGTCGGCAGCGATTTGGGCAGGCTGAAGACCGCGGCGTCTCCGAACGAGCCAAGCGGCTCGCCGTCGGCGGTCGAGAGCAGCGCGTGGGCGCAGTCCTCGATCAGCGCGAGCCCACGCTCGCGGCAGAGGGCGCGCAGCGCTCGGATGGGAGCGGGGAAGCCGGCGTAGTGGATGACGTAGAGCGCGGCCGTCCGCGGCCCGATCCGATCGGCGATCGCCTGCGGATCGAGCTGCAGGTCGGCGCCGATGGGATAGAGCGCGATCCTCGCCCCGGCGGAAAAGAGGGCATCGAGCTCCACGCAGTGGAAGAAGGCCGGAAAGAGGACCTCGCGCCCCTGGAGTCCCAACGCGCGCGCGATGGCGTAGATCCCGTAGCGGGCGAACGTGAACTCGCGCCGGTCGGGATCGGTCAATGGAAACGGGAGTCCGGCGGCCCTCGCCGCGCTCCGCATCATCGATGGCCAGAGGGTCGGGAACAGCGGCATCCACGCAGCTTGGTCCGGCGCCACGCCTCTCTGCCGGTGGGCGGCGACCTGGGCCGCGGCCGTCATGCCGGCACCCGCAAACGCCCGAGGTGGCGCACCGCGCCGGCCAGCGGATACATCCGGCTGGTGCGGACGCGCAGGTACCAGTCGGAGGTCTTGGCACGCAGTGCGTTGATGCCGTCCTTCGGCCAGATGCCGACGCGCGGCACCGCGTGCGGACCCATCGATTCGGGCCCGGTGGGCAGGGTGAAGGCGTGGGTGAAGCCCGCCCGCGACGCCGCGCGACGGACCCGTTCGTTGTGCCGGCCGCGCGGATAGGCGAGCCAAGGAACCGGATCGCCGAGCAGGTCTTCGAGCAGCTCGCGGCTGGCCCGCAGATCGCGCTCGCACTCGTCCTCGCCAAGAACGGTGAGATCGTGGTGCGCGAAACTGTGCGAGCCGAAGCGGATGCCGGCGTCGCGCATTTCCAGTACCTGGCTCCGGCTCAAGGTTGCGAGCGGTTGCGGCGGTGGGTCATCCACCCAATCGACCGCCGGGCGCGCTCCAGCCAGCGTCCCGGCGACCAGGAACACGGTCGCGGCGAGGCCGTGCTCGCGCAGGATCGGCATTGCATGGGTGTGCAGCGTGTCGAACCCGTCATCGAACGTCAGCGCCGTGACGCCGTGTGGCAATCGGACGCTGCCGTTCANNAGACGTCCGGCGAAATCGCCAGCGGCGAGCGCCAGGCCGGGTCGACCGCGTGATAACAGAGGACGGGCACGGTGTCAGCGCTCCGTGATCCGCACGGTCATGCCCCGGCTAAAAGAGCCTCGCCGGCCTCCAACAAGTGTTCCGCACCCATCTCCACCAGGCACTGGCCGAGCAGCTCCGGATCGTGACGGGCCAGGTCGCCGGCCGCCGCCAGTTGCTCCGTCATAACGCGTCGGGCGTAGCGCAGCGTTTCCTGGACGTCGGGCTGGATAGGAAAGGACCCCGCAGCGGCATAGGTGTGCAGCTGGTGCCGGCTGAGGGGTCCGGCGTTCGCCACCACCGCATCGAACCTGCCACCGATGAGGCTGGCGAGCGGGCTCACCTGTTGCGAGGCGAGCGGAGCTTCGGCCGAGCCTTCGGCGGTCATGATCTTCGTGACCACCACCTTGAGCGCGTGGCTGTCCCGCAGCGCACCGATCATCCCGGGACAGCACAGGACGGGAATCAGGTCGAACTCGAGGTGACCGGGCGCAATGACGATCAGGTCCGCTTGCGACACGGCGGCGAGCGCATTCCCGCCGAGCCCATCCGGTCCGTGCGCGTCGAGGGCCACCAGGATGCGACCACGGACCCCGAGCAGTTCGACGGCCGCATCGAGGGCGGCGCGGCGCCCACCGCTGATCTCCTCCAGCGCCCGCAGGAGTTCGGTCCCGAAATGCGCCCCGCGCCACTCGCGACTCTCCATGCGGTGGCTGAGCATGCCCCGGAGCACCACGTTCTCTTCGGCGGTGGGGGCGAGCGCCACCAGGCAGAGGCTCGCGTCGTCCTGGGGCAACAATCCCAGCTGGTCCTTGGGGTCGTGACGGAGCACGCCCCGCTTGAGCCCGCTGATGATGGCGGTCAGGTCCCAGCTCCGGTCACGCAGCCCGAGCAGCGTCGTATAGAGTCCCGTACCGCCGCCGATCACCACGATCTTCAGGCTGGCCAGGTGCGGCAGCAGGCGGAGCCGGCGGTCCAATTGCCGGTCGGTCACCGACCCGCGCCGAGCCAGGTTCGTCAAGCGGGCGATCCCCGGCGGACGGCTGATGCTGAGCTCGGTGCCGGACGCAACCTTCTTGAGGGTCCAGCGCAGACGGGATCCGAAGGTGTCGTCCAGGTCGAGCAGGAACTCACGGACGTCGGGGCTGTCCGGACGCCGCAGCCGGATCGCGCCAAAGCGGCTGGCCAGCGCGATGCAGCGGTGTAGCGCTTGATCAAGCGTCGCGGGCAAGACGGTGCCGGTGCGAATCACACTACAAACCACACTAGCCGCGTGCCGCGGGACGCGATATAGGGAAAGGTCCTATGACCCGGGACTGCAGTCCCAATCATGGCCACAGCCCTGCCGGGCCGGCGCGATTCTGGTCGCGTCGCATGCGAAGCGACCACATGATGGCCTCGGAGCGGTTGCGCACCTCGAGCTTGCGGTAGATGCTGGCCATGTGGTTTCGCACCGTCTTGTCGCTGATGCCACGCGCCGCCGCGATCGATCGCGTGGAATGCGCCTGCCCCAGGAGCGACAGGATGATGCGCTCCGCTGGAGAAAGCCGGTCGTATGCCCCGCCGGAGGCCGGCTCGCGCCCGGAAAGCCGGGCCAGCGCCCGGCGCGCCA
>VBFX01000226.1 GCA_005889395.1 Chloroflexota bacterium | reverse complement strand
TCCATCGCGGCATCGGTGGCAAAGAGCTTGGCCATCGACGCCTCCCTGGTGAAAGGCAGCCCGGCATCGCAGAGCGCCGCCGCCTTCCACGTCATCCAGCGGGCCGCCCGGATCTTGACGGCCATGTCGGCGATCTTGTTCTGGATCGTCTGCAGATCGGCGATCGGTTTCCCAAACTGTTTGCGTTCCCTCGCGTAAGCCACGGCGTCGTCGAGCGCCCCTTGGGCGAGCCCCACCGCCTGGGCGCTGATCCCAATGCGACCGCTGTCGAGCGCGCGCATCGCGATGTGGAAGCCCTGCCCCTCGTCACCCAGGCGATCGGCCTCGTCGACAGTGCAGTTATCCAGGTAGACCTCCGCGATCGCTGAGCCGTTGAGGCCCATCTTCTTGAACTTCGGCCCGACTTTGAGGCCGGGGTTGTCACCGCCAACCAGGAATGCGGTGATGCCGTCCGCGCCCGATCCCGGCCTCGTCGATGCCATCACGATGTACAGTCCCGCCTCGCCCGCGTTGGTGATGAAGATCTTGGTTCCGTTCAAGAGGTAGCCACCGTCGCTAAGGATCGCCGTCGTCTTGAGATGCGCGGCATCAGAGCCGGCCTCGGGTTCCGTCAGCGCGAAGGCGGCGAGGGTCTTCCCCTGGGCCAGGTCCGGCAACCAGCGCCGCTTCTGCTCCTCGGAACCAAAGAGGACGACCGGCTCGGTGCCGACCGAGTTATGGACGTCGAGGATCACCGCCGTGCTGGCGCAGAAGCGGGCGACCTCCTCCACGAAGATCGCGAAGGACACGTGGTCGAGGCCGGCGCCGCCATAGGCGTCGGGCACCAGGACGCCGAGAAGTCCGAGGTTCGCGGCCTTGTCGACCAGGTCGCGGGGGAACTCGCTGTTGTGGTCGATGGCCTCGGCGCGCGGCTTGACCTCACGCTCGGCGAATTCCCGCGCCAGCGTACGCACCTCCTGCTGTTCCGGGCTGAGAGAGAGATCCATCTAATTCACGCGGACGATGGTCGCCTCGCCCTGCGCCATCCCCGAGCAGATGCCGGCCGCGCCGTAGCCTCCGCCCCGCTGGCGGAGCGCGTAGACGAGATGCATCAGAATGCGCGCGCCGGACGCGCCGATTGGATGGCCGACCGCGAGTGCGCCACCGTCGACGTTGACCCGTTGCTCATCGATCCCCAACAGGTCCATGGCCGTGCAGGCGACCGCGGCGAAGGCCTCGTTGATCTCGAAGAGGCTCATGTCGTTGACCCGTAGCTCGAGCTTTTTCAGCGCCGCCTGGATCGAGGACGCCGGCACCGTCGCCAGATAGGGCGTGTCGGCCGCGGACTCGCCGTAGGCGAGCCACTGGGCGAGCGCCGGCAGATTTCGTCGCTTCGCCTCCGTCGCACTCATGAGGAGGATCGCGGTCGCGCCGTCATTGACGCCGGGAGCGTTGCCCGCCGTGATCGTCCCATCCTCCGAGAAGACGGGTTTGAGCCGCGCCAGGCCCTCGATGGTGGTATCCGGCCGCGGCTGCTCGTCCGCCGCCACCGTCGAGGTGCCTTTCGGGCTCGCGACCGCGACGGAGACCAGTTCATCTTTGAAGGAGCCGGCCTTCAGCGCCGTCGCATACCGCTGCTGGCTGGTGTAGGCGTATTCGTCCTGCCGTTCACGGGAGACCTCGAACTCTTTCGCGACGTTGCTGCCCTCGACCGCCATGTGACACCCGTTGGCGGGGTCGATCAGGCCGTCGCGCACCATGCTGTCGACCAACGAGCCGTCGCCGAGGCGATAGCCGAAGCGCGCTTTTTCGAGCAGGTAGGGCGCCTGGCTCATGCTTTCCATCCCACCCGCGACGACCGCCCGGGCATCACCGCTGCGGATCAGGAGCGCGGCCAGGTTGACGGCCTTGAGCGACGACGCGCACACCTTGTTGACGGTCAGCGCGGGCACGCTGGTGGGAACGCCAGCCTTGATGGCCGCCTGCCGCGCCGGGATCTGGCCGATGCCGGCCGTGATGACGGTGCCCATGATGACCTCGTCGACATCAGCGCCCTCGACGTGCGCGCGGCTGAGGACTTCCCTGATGACGCAGCCGCCCAGGTCCGGCGCGGTCAGGGTCGAGAGACCACCGCCCAGCTTGCCGAACGGCGTGCGGGCCGCCGCGACCAGGACGACGTCCTCCACGATTGCATTCTAGGAGCGGGTGACGGAGCGCGAAATGACGCGCCATATACTTGAGCCGGTGGAGTTCAAACATCTCCTCTATGGGCGCCGCGACGCGGTCGCCACGATCACCATCAATCGCCCGGACAACCGCAACGCGCTCGGCACCGACACCGTCAAGGAGCTTCGCCAGGCGTTCGATCAGGCGAAGCACGACGAGGCGGTTCGCGTCATCGTCCTGACCGGCGCGGGCACGGTGTTCTGCGCCGGGGCCGACCTGCAGGGTTTCCGCCTCGAGATCTCCGAGCTGGACCGCTATTTCCAGCGGCGCAACCTCGCGGACCTCTTCCTGGAAATGACGGAGCTGGGCAAGCCCACCATCGCCCGCGTCAACGGCCACGCGCTCGCCGGCGGCTTCGGGCTGGTGGCCGCCTGTGACCTCGCCATCGCCTCAGATGGCGCCCAGTTCGGCATGCCCGAGGTCAACGTCGGGGTGTGGCCGATGATGATCATGGCGATCGTCTTTCGCAATGTGCCGCGCAAGGCCGGGATGGAATTGATGCTGACGGGCAAGCGCATCGATGCGGGCGAGGCGGTCCGCATCGGCCTCATCAACCGGCACGTCCCGCCCGCGCAGCTCGATGCCGAGGTGGACGCGCTCGCCGCGGAGCTCGCCAAAAAGAGTCCCATTGGCATGCGGCTCGGCCTGGAGGCCTTCTATCGCATGCAGGACATGAGCTTTCCATCGGCGATCGCCTACCTACAGGACCAGCTCGCCCTGCTCGGCCTGAGCGAGGACCTGAAGGAAGGGGTCACCGCCTTCTTCGAAAAGCGGGAGCCGCGGTTTACCGGCAAATGAGCCAGGACCTCAAGGTCGACTGGGTGGAGGTCGGACCCCGCGACGGCTTGCAGAGCTGGCCGAGAACACTGCCGACTCCGGCAAAGGTGGGCCTGGTGGCGGGCCTCCTCGACTGCGGCTTTCGGCGAGTGGAAGCGACCTCGATGGTGCACCCAAAGTGGGTTCCGCAGCTGGCCGATGCCGAGGCCGTGCTGGAGGCGTTGCAGGACCGGATCGATCAGCTGCGCGTGCTGGTCCCCAATCGGCGAGGGCTAGACCGCGCCCGCGACGCCGGCGTTCGAAACGTGGCGGTCACGGTGGCGGCGACCGATGGCTACAACGAGCACAATTTGAACCGCTCCGTCCGGGAAACGCTCGAGGAGATCCAGGTGATCGCGCAGGAGGCCCGGCGCGACAACATCGCCGTCGACGCCAGCGTCAGCGTGGCATTTGGCTGTCCCTACGACGGCGCCGTCGCCCCGGAGCGTGTTGGCGAGGTCGCGTCGGCGCTGGCCGACGGAGGCATCGAGGAGATCTCGCTCGCCGACACGATCGGGGTCGCCAACCCGGCGCAGGTCGAGGCGCTCTTCCAGGCGATGAAGGAACGGCTTCCCGCCGTGCGTTGGGGTGCCCATTTTCACGACACGCGCGGCACCGCGATCGCCAACCTGCTCTCGGCCCTGGAGACCGGCGTCAACCTCTTCGAGGGCTCGGTCGGTGGCATCGGGGGCAGCCCCTTCGCGCCGGGCGCCGCCGGCAACATCTGCAGCGAGGATGCACTGGCGATGCTCGACGCGATGGGCATCGCGACCGGCGTCGACGTCGCCCGGCTGATCGCGGTCGCCCGCGGGCTCGAGCGCACGCTCGATGCCCCATTGCCCGGGAGGATTCACACGCTCGCCCCAGCCGAAATCGGCACGGTCCCGGCATGAGCACCCCCGATCCGAGGCCAAACCGGGAACCCGAGGATGAGCTCAAGGCTCGATCCGAGACCGCGCGAGCCGGTGGCTCCGCGAAGTACGCCGAAAAGCTGCGCCAGGAGCACAAGCTGCCGGTGCGCCGGCGCCTCGAATTGCTGCTCGACCCCGATGTCCTGATCGAGGATGGGCTCCTCGCCCACAGCGAAGAATCCGGCTACGGCGCCGATGGCGTCGTGACCGTCATCGGCCGGATCGAAGGGCGCACGGTCTGCGTGATGGCCAACGACCCGACGGTCAAGGCCGGATCATGGGGACCGCGCACCGTCGAAAAGATCGTCCGCATCCAGGAG
>VBFX01000225.1 GCA_005889395.1 Chloroflexota bacterium | reverse complement strand
GCCCGGTCGCGGGCGGTCGCCCGTTCCGCGGCGAGCCGTGCGGCATAGCCTTCCATCTCGGTACGGACCTCCGTGAGGCGGTGGAGATTGGTCAGGTTGATGTCGGACACGAAAGTGCCGCGGTGCGGAACAAAGGTGACCAGGTTCTCGTGCGCCAGCCGCTGCAGGGCCTCCCGAATCGGCGTCCGCCCCAGCCCCAGCTCCTGCCGCAGCCTCGCTTCCTCGATGACCGAACCCGGGGCGAGCCTGAGCGTGACGATCTGGTCCCGGATCAGGAGGTAGGCGCGCTCCCCCTGCGACCGTGCCGAGGCACTCTGCAGGACGACCGTCTGCAGCGTCCCCTCCTCGTCGCTTCGGTGCAATCGACGAGCCGCGGTCAGCCCGCTCGCCAACTTCCCCTCCCCGTATATCGGCCGTACACCAGCGATATATCGGCCTGCGCCGAACGCTAGCACGGCTTCCCAGCGTGGTCAAGGACTACGCCGCGGGTTTAATAGGCTGGTGCCAACCATCCGATTTCGGGTGACTACCCCACTCCCGCCCGACAAGGTCCTCGGGGTGCTGACCGATTTCAGCGATCGGCGACCGGTCATCTGGCCGAACATCGACCATGATCACTTCCGAGTCCACGACCAGGGTCCCGACTGGGCCGACGTCACCGAGGGCAACGTCCTCGCCTGGGAGCGCAACCGGTACGAGTGGAATGCCGACGCCGGGGAGGTCACCGTCACCGCCGTCGAGTCCGATTCATGGGCGCCCGGTAGCCGGTGGCGTTACCGGCTGCAGCCCAGCGCCGCCGGAGGCACCCAGGTCGACGTCACGGTGGTCCGGACCGGCCGCGGCCTCCGTGGCAAGCTGCTCGGGTCACTCCTCAGCGTGTTCGGGGTTCGGGTCCTCCGCTCCGACATGGAGAAGGTTCTGGCGCGCGTCCGCTGACGCGGGGCTTTTCACGTTTCGTCTTCCTCGTTATGCTGTGAGCCGGCGGGCGAAGACCGAGGAGGGATGCGGGTGAGCGGCGTACCTGCGCAGGCGAGAGTCATCGTCATCGGTGCTGGGATCGTGGGCAACAGCATGGCCTACCACCTGGCGCAGCAGGGTTGGAAGGAAATCGTCCTGATCGACAAGGGCCCACTTCCCAACCCGGGCGGTTCGACGGGGCACGCCTCGAACTTCATCTTTCTCACGGACCATTCCAAGGAGATGACCCTCTTCACGCTGGACAGCGTGCGCCAGTACAAAGAATTGGGTGTCTTCACCCAGAGCGGCGGCGTCGAGGTCGCACGCACCGCCGAGCGGATGGACGAGCTCAAGCGGCGCATGGCGTCGAGCAAGGCCTGGGGCATCGATGCCGAGCTGGTGTCGCCGGCGGAGGTCAAGCGCCTCGTGCCCTTCATCAACGAAAAGATCATCCTCGGCGGGTTCAGCACGCCTGGCATCGGCACGGTCGACTCACTGCGGGGTGGCACCTTGATGCGCGAGAAGGCGCAGGCAATGGGCGCCCTCACCGTGGTCGCGAGCACCGAGGTGACCGCCATCGATGTCGAAAACGGCCGGGTCCGTCGAGTGCGGACGGAAAAGGGCGATATCGAAACCGAGACCGTGGTCATCACGAGCGGCATCTGGAGCCCGCGTCTCGCCCGCATGGCCGGGGCTGCGATCCCGCTCAGTCCCGCGGTGCACCAGATGATCAGTGTCGGGCCGGTGCCGCTGTTTGCCGACACCGTCGGCGAGATCAAGTACCCCATCATCCGCGACATGGATACCAACGGCTACGAACGCCAACACGGCGGTGACCTCGAGGTGGGCTCCTACGACCATCGTCCGATCCTGTGGGAACCCGACGATATCCCGTCGATCGGCCAATCCAAGCTGTCGCCGACCGAGTTGCCCTTCACCAAGGAAGACTTCGATGAATCGCTGGAGCACGCGCTCGAGCTGATCCCCGACATCCTGGGCGATCCGAGCGTCGGCATCCGGCACGCGATCAACGGCCTGCTGTCGCTGACGCCGGACGGCCTGCCGCTGCTGGGCGAGACGCCGGAAGTGAAAGGCCTCTGGTCGGTGGCGGCGATCTGGATCAAGGAAGCGCCCGGCATCGCGCGCTGCGTCGCCGAGTGGATGACGTCGGGTGTCCCGGAGATCGATCCCTCGGGCTCGGACATCGCGCGCTTCTACGACCACCAGAAAACCCGCGCACACATCCGTGGGCGCACCGCCGAGGGGTTCAACAAGACCTACGGCATCGTCCATCCGCGCGAGCAGTGGGAGTCAAACCGACGGGTCCGCGTCAGCCCCTTCTATGAGCGCGAGAAGGCACTGGGCGCGGTCTTCTTCGAGACCGCCGGGTGGGAGCGGCCCAATTGGTACGCCTCGAACAAGCCGCTCCTTGAGGAGTACGGCGAGCGCGTGATGCCACGCCGCTACGAATGGGACTCGCGCTGGTGGTCGCCGATTATCAACGCGGAGCACCTCGCGATGCGCGACCGCGTGGGCATGGTCGATCTGTCGGCGTTTGCGGTCTTCGATATCGCTGGCAGCTGCGCGCTCGACTACATGCAGAAGATGTGCGTGGTCCAGGTGAACGTGCCGGTCGGGCGCGTCATCTACACCTCATTGCTGAACACGGCCGCCGGGATCAAGGCTGATCTCACCGTGATGCGGCTGGGCTCAAACCATTTCCGGGTCGTGACCGGCGGCGCCGACGGGATGCGCGACCGCAAGTGGTTCTCCGACCACCTGCCGGAAGACGGGGCGGTGCAGATCACCGACCTGACCTCGAGCTGGGCCACGATCGGCGTCTGGGGGCCGCGCGCCCGCGACCTGCTGCAGTCGATCACCGATGCCGACGTCTCGAACGAGGGCTTTCCGTTCGGGACCTGCCGCTTCATCGACATCGGGCCGGTGCGGGCACTCGCCTCGCGCATCTCCTATGTTGGTGAGCTGGGCTGGGAAATCTATGTGCCGTTCGAACAGGGGGCGCGCCTGTGGGATGCGATCTGGGAGGCGGGCCAGCCGCACCGGATCGCGCCGGTCGGCATTGGCGTCTACGGGACGACCGGCCGGCTCGAGAAGTGCTACCGCGCCTACGGCAACGAGCTGGAGCAGGAGTTCAACCTGGTGGAGACCGGTCTCGCCCGGCCCCAGGTCAAACCGCAGGACTTCATCGGCAAGGAGGCCTATCTCAAGCAGCGCGCCGAGCCGCCGTCGGTCACGCTCTGCACCCTGACAATCGACGACAACACCTCGCGCTCGGGATTCAAGCGATTCATGATGGGCCGCGAGCCGGTCGTGTCCCCGCAAGGCCAGCGGCTCGTCGACCGGCACGGGAGAGGGTCCTATGTCACCAGCGCCGGGTCGGGCCCGTCGGTCGGCAAGACGATCGTGATGAGCTTCCTTCCGCCGGAGGAGGCGAAGGCCGGCACCAAGCTGGCGGTCGAATATTTCGGCGAGCGGTATCCTGCGACGGTCGCCGTCGCCGGCCCGACGCCGCTCTTCGACCCCCAGAACACCCGCGTGCGGAGCTGAGGCCAGGCCGCCCATGAATGTCCTCGTCTGCATCAAGCGCGTCCCGGCCACGGCCGGCCAGATCACGCTGACGCCCGACGGCCAGGACATCGACACGCGCTACCTCGGATTCACGATCAGCCCCCACGAGGAATGCGCCGTCGAGGAAGCCGTCCGAATGATCGAGGCGCACGGCGGAACCACGACGGTCCTAACGTTAGGGCCGGAGGCTGCCGCTGACCAACTGCGCGATGCGATGGCACTCGGCATCGAGCGGGCGCTGCTGCTCGAAAGCGATGGTCGCGAGTGGGATCCCGTGGCGACGGCGTCCGCGATCGTCCAGGCGATCGAAGCCGAGCGGGCCGCCGGGCGCGGCTACGACCTCGTGCTGTTCGGGAATGAGTCAGCCGACAGCGCGGGCTACCAGGTGGGTGTTCGCGTTGCCGACGCCCTCGACCTTCCCTGTGTGACGGGGATCAAGGCGATCGAGGTGACCGATGGACGGACGATGGTTCGCCGCCAGACGGAATCGGGCTGGGAGACAGCGGACGTATCGCTTCCCGCCGTGCTGACGGTGAAGGAAGGCATCAACCTGCCGCGCTACCCGTCTCTCCCCGGGCGGCTGAAGGCGAAGAAGAAGGAGATCGAGCGCAGCAAGCCACAGTGGCAAGATGGCGGGCTGGAAAAAGTCCGCCTCAAGTTGCCGGTGCAGGCCGAACACACGGTCGAGATCCTCGGGAAGAATGGCGATGCGG
>VBFX01000224.1 GCA_005889395.1 Chloroflexota bacterium | reverse complement strand
CCGCTGCACGCGATGCGGGCCGGGTTGACCGGTTCGGCCCCGGTGAAGACGTAGGGGTGGACTCGCAGCAGGTTGCCGTTGGCGTCGCGGTAGGAGGTAGCACTGCGCATCTCGGCGAGCGTCGCCACGATGTCGGCCATGCAGGGATCGAGGATGGCCAGCGAGGTGGCGGAATGGTTGGAGAGCTTCTCGAGGGCGTCGAGGACGGCCGGCAGCTGCTTCAGCATCTGGTTGAGATCGCGCTCGTGGCCCTTCAACCCAGCGGCCAGCGAACCGAGCGCGCGATCCGCGTAGACAAGCTCGGCCTCAAGCTGCGCCTCGTGCGCGGCCGTCAGGTCGAGCAGGCTGGCGCCGTTCGCGATGTCGCGCCGAAATGCCTGGTCCTCGGCCGCCATCATCTGCGCGATCCGGTCGAACTCGACGTCGAGGGCGCTGAGCCGCTGATCCTGCGCGGCGATCTTGCCGGTGACGGTCGAGGTGTCCTGCAAGATGCCCGGCAGCGCCTGGAGCAAGAGATTGAGATCCGAGCCACGGTCAGCGAGCGCGGTGCCACCTTCCCGCGTCAACGTCTGGATTCGCGCGCGGGTCTGCGGATCGAAGAGGTCCATCACCTGGTCGAGGTCGACAGGGGAGGCGGTGTCCTGCAGCGGCAGCGTACCGCCCGAGGGGATCGCGGCGCCGCTCGGTGGGCCGGCGGTGAGCTCGACGAAGGGATTACCGAGCAGGCCCTTCGGCCGGATGGTGGCGCGGGTGCCTCGATGAAGGGGGGCGGCGCTGCCCTCGACTTCCAGCACCACCTGCGCTCCGCCCTGGCTGGGGCCGTTGTCGGGCGCGATGGAGACGGAGGCGACCTTGCCGACGCGCGCGCCGTTGATCACGACATCGTTCTGCGGGGTGAGTCCTTCGGCGCTGAGGAAATAGGCGGTCACGGTGTAGGGGTGATTGCCGAAGAGATTGCCCAGCAGCCCGGCGGCCAAACCGCCGGCGGCGAGGAGCGCGAGCAGCAGCTTCATCGGCTATTCCCCAACGTTTGCAACAAGAGGTCGGCGAGATCCTGGGGTGCCGTCGGCGTTCCGCCGCCGAGGTCACCGGGCAACGAGCCTGGCATCTTCTGGAGTGATGGAGTGAGACCGGTGATTCGCAGCGAGTGATAGCCGGTCGCGTCCTGCTGGGAGAAGGCCGAAATCCATTCCGCGGCGAGCGTGAGTGATTCCGCATCGCTGATGTTCAGCTGGTCATTTGGATAGCTGATCTGTCCCAGCAGGATCTCGGGCAGCAGCTGATCCACCTGCGGATTCGTCAGGCCCAACGTGCGCCGTCCCGCGGCGATCGTGGCGGGACTTTTCTGCAATGAGCTGCGATCGGCCGGCGTCACACCGTTGAACGCCGCATCGAGGGATCCGAAGACGGCGGCGCCATTTCGCACCGTGCCGGCGAGCGCCTGGTCACGCGAGGCGATCCCACTCATGACCGTGTCCCCACTGTCTACGAGGCGGCCGAGCTGGTCCTGCTCATCGGCGAGCGCCTGCATGATGGTGTTGAGGTTCGTCAAAATCCGGTCGAGCTCTTGCTGCCGGCTTTCTCCGACGCGCGCCAGCGGCCGCAGGTTCGCCATCGTGGCGTCGAGCGGCGGGAGTGCGGCGCCGATGTCCTGCTGGCGGCCGTCGAGCGCGATGCCCAGCTGGCGGAACGATTCCGACATCGCTTTTCGGGTTGGCGCGTCCATGGCGTTGAGGATGTCGTCGATCTCGATCGCCTGTCCCGTCTGGGCTTTTGGAATCATGGCACCGCTCGCCAGGTAGCCCTGTGTGCTTCCCTGCTGCCGAACCAGCTCGACGAATTTCTCGCCAAGCAACGTCTTCGGCCGGATGACGGCGCGGGTGTCCTGCCGGAGCTGGATGCCGGGTTGGAGTGCCATCCGCACCAACGCGTCGCCACCAACGGCATCGGTGATCGCGATCACGGTGCCGACATGGACGCCGCTGACCCGAACCTCTGCCTGCGGCACGAGCCCGTTGGCGCTGGTGAACTCCGCGCTGAGGGCGAGCTCGTTGCTCCACGGTCCGCGCAGGCCCATGTTGAGCGCGATCAGGCCCAGTCCGCCGAGGCACACCGCGGCGAAGAGGAGCACCATGACGACGCTGACGATGGTGCGGTGCGGCATCACGGCGCCCCCGGCCGGAAGCACTGGTCGGCGCAGTAGACGCGCCACATGTGCACCCAATCGTTCGGGTTGCTGCCGGGTTCATCGGGATGCCCGATGCCGCTCATCACCGAAGCCAGCTCGCGGAACAGCTGCTGAATCCCGGGCGTGTCGTTCTGGACGACGCCAAACACCGTGGCGGCGTCGCCCAGGTAGTGGTTGGCGTTGTCGATGGTGGCCGGCGCCTCGGCGAGCGCGCCGTGCAGCTGCTGGGCCGCGCCACCGCCGAGCGCCTGGTCCAGGATCGCCATCACGCGGTCTTGCTCGACGATCGTCCCCTTGAGGTTGTCTTCGCGCGAGGCAAGCGTCGCCATCACGTGGTCCCAGTCGGCGAGCATGGCCCTGAAGTCCGCGTGCCAGGCGGCCAGTGTCTCCATGACCTTGCGCAGGTCGGCGATCAGCGCGTCGAGGTGATCCGAATTGCTGGCCAGCGTGTGGGCGAGGGTCTTGAGGTCCAACGCGAGGGACGACAGGTCGCCGGCAGCGGCGTTCATGTCCTGGCCGCGTCCGGCGGTAGCCTGGCCGAGGGTGTTGATCACCATGTTCAGCTGGTCGCGGACCTGGGGATCGAGGGCGTTCAGAACCTCGTCGACTTCGACGGGCGTCAGGGTGTGATCCTGGTCGATGGTGCCGCCGTCCGCGATGGGGCCCTGGGCAGCGGTACCGCGATTGACTTCCACGTAGGCCTCACCGAGCAGGTTTTTCTGCCGGATGACGGCCCGCGCATCCCGAAAGACGGGCGCGAAGTCGCCGTGCAGCAGCATGCTTACCCTGGTCGCGCCGGCGATTGGAGCGAGCGCCTCGATCTTGCCGACCCGCAGCCCTGACATCGTGACGTCATCGCCCGCCACCAGGTCGGCGCCGGTTTTGAAGATGGCGTTCACCCGGTAGCCACCGAGGACGAATTCGCCGCCCATTTGCAGTGCCAGGACGGCGACGGCGAACAGGCCGACCAGCACGTAGGCGAGGAACACCGGAAAGTTGGCCCGGCTCCTCACTTGCCGCCTCCGAGGAGGACCCCGACGACGGCATCGAAGGCGTCGGGAACGTGGAGCAATCCACCCAGTCCGGTGCCGCCCGGCAGCGTGCAGGGCGCGACGCTACACGCGCCGGCGACCACCGAGATCCGGGTGGCGTAGCCCTGACCATCCTGGGCCCCAAAGACATCGGTGCCGTATTTCATGCCGGCGTCGAAGGTTGCGAGGTCGCCGACCAGCAGGTCCGTGTTGCTGGCGAAATCACGGCTGAGCCCGTTGAGGAGGTGGGCGGTGACGGGTGCTTGCTGAAAAATGCTGTTGAGCTGCGCGCCGGTGCCCGAGAGCGCCGTGTCGCTTCGCCCGAGCGCCGCATTGGTGGTTTGCAGGGTTGCCTTGATCTGCGCGTCCTGCTGGGCGAGCGAATGCAGCAGCGCCTCCGAATTCTTGATCAGCTCGCCCAGCTGCTGCCGGCGGTCATTCCGGGCGAGCTCGGCGGTCACCTGGTCGAGCCCCTGGATCACCTTCTGCAGGTCCTGGTCGCGGGCCGAGAGGGTCTCCGCGATGGCCGCGAGGTGGTCGAGGTCCTGGCGACCGTAATCGATGGTCTGGTTGGTGGCGAGACCTCGACCCGCCAGGCCGCCGCCCAGGGCAACGATGAGCGTGCGCAGCTTTTCACGGGTCGGCTGGTCGAGGCTGTTGACCACGTCCTGGAGCTCGACCGAGCGCGCCACCTGTTGCTGCGGCAGCCGCGAGCCGGAAGCTAACGCATCGGACGTCCCCGGGTCGAGCGCCACATATTTTTCGCCCAGCAGGCTCTTCGGTCGCACCGTCACCCGGGCGTCGGCGTGAAGCGGCGCGTAGGCATCGTCGACCGCGATCGTCACCAGGGTCTGGGTCCCGTCGAGACCGATGTCCCGCACGGATCCCGCCTTGGCCCCGGCGATCAGCACATCACTTCCCGGATAGAGGCCGTCAGCCGAATCGAGGGGAACGACCAGGCGGTATTCGGTGATGCCATTGACGACCCGGTAGGACACGATGCCGAGGACCACCAGGATGCTGAGGATGATTGTGACGCGATACCTTAAGGCCCAGGCAAGAACGGCGCCCACTATTCCATGCCGAGCGGGCCTTCGACCGCGCCCTTGATGAATTGCTGAGTGAACGGCTTCGTCGACCGCTGCAGCTCTTCTTTGGACCCCTGGTCGACCACCTTCCCGCCGTGCAACAGGATGATGTGGTCGCCGATGTTGAAGCAGGACTTGATGTCGTGGCTGGTGCGCACCGGGTCGAGCCCGGAGTCCGGCTCGTCGAACAGGAGAAGCTCCGGTTCCAGGACCAACGCTCGCGCGAAGCCGGCCCGCTTGCGCATGCCGCCGGAGAGCTCGTTCGGCATCTTCGTGACGGCCTCGCGCAGTCCCACCTCCTCGAGCCGCTGCATCACGATCTCCTTGATCTCCCGTTCCGACTTCTTGGTGTGCTGACGCAGCGGGAACGCGACGTTGTCGTAGAGGTTCATCGAGCTGAAGAGGGCACCGTCCTGGAAGAGCATGCCGACGTTGCGGCGGAGCTCGAGCAGCTCCTCCTCGTTCAGGTGAGGGACGCTCTTGCCCGCCACGCGAACATCGCCTTTGTCGGGGTAGAGGAGACCGACGACGTGCCGCAGCAAGACGCTCTTGCCCGTGCCGGACGGCCCCATCACCACCGAGATCTTTCCGGCGGGGATCTGGCAGGTCACGCCATCGAGCACCTGGTTGCCGTCGAACCCCTTGTGGAGATCTTCGACCTCAACCATGTACTCGCCGTTCTTGCTGTTCATGAGGGGATGGGGAGATTCGGGTTGGTGCCCCAGAAGATCTGGGTAAGGATGGCGTTGACGACCACGATCATCACCAGGCTGATCGCCATGGTTTTGGCCACGGCCCGACCGATGCCGACCGCGCCGCCTTTAACGTGGTAGCCGTAGTAGACGCCAACGGAGATGACGAGGAACGCGAAGATGACGGCCTTGATCACCGAGTAGCCGAAGTCCGTCAGGTTGGTGAAGCGCCAGAAATACGAGAAGTACACCCCGTTCGAGACCAGCCCGATCTGAAAGCGCTGCACGACCCAGCTGGCGAAGAAGCTGGTCGCCAGGGAGAGGACGTACATCAGGGGCAGGACCAGCAGGCAGGCGATCATGCGGGTCGAGACCAGGAAGGGTACGGAAGGCACGCCCATCGTTTCCAGGGCATCGATCTCCTCGTTGATCCGCATGGTCCCGAGCTCGGCCACCAGGCCGCAGCCCACCTTGGCGCCGATGGCAAAGCCGAAGAAGAGGGGGGTGATCTCGCGAAGATCGCAGAGCGCGTTGAAGATGCCAGCGTAGGATTCGGATCCGCCGAGCTGGTGCAGCGTGTGATAGGCCTCAACCGAGCACTCCGAGCCGCTGAAGTAGGTCATCGCCAGCGCGACCGGCGTCGAGCCGATCGCGAGAAAGGCCGCGTACCACCAGATTTCTTTGCGGTACCTCAGCGCCCGAGGCACAGAGCGGAGCGCGCTGACGGCAAACAGGATGATCTCGCCGAGGACATCCAAGAGGTCGAGGCCCGGGGCCCAGAAACGGCGCGGCACGGGACCGAACTGGGCGGGTGGCCGAACGCTGGTGGCGGCCATCAGCGCAGCACGTTCTGACTGTGGAA
>VBFX01000223.1 GCA_005889395.1 Chloroflexota bacterium | reverse complement strand
CGTGGTCGCCTTGGGATCGAACGGTGAGGCGGCTCACCTGACCGAGGCCGAGCGGCTGCGGTACATCGGCTGGGTGCGCGAGGCCTTGCCGGCGCCGCTGCGTCTGATTGCCGGGACCGGCGGCGAATCGACGCGGGCCACCGTCGAGCGGACTCGAGGGGCGGCGGCGGAAGGGGCCGAGGCGGCCCTCGTGATCGCGCCCAGCTACTTCAGGCGCCAGCTCACCGCCGACGCGCTGCGCGCGCACTACCACGGCGTCGCCGAGGCGAGCCCGATCCCGATTCTGATCTACAACGTCCCGGGGCACATGGGATATGACCTCGGCGCCGAATGGATCGTCAGGCTGACCGGACACGCCAATATCGCGGGACTCAAGGACTCATCCGGTGACATCGGGCGGCTACCCGGGCTGCGTGCGCAGCTCGGGCCCGACTTCGTGCTGCTTGCCGGCGCGGGTGAAAAGCTGGTGGACGCGCTCGGAGCCGGGGCGGACGGCGCGATCGCCGCGCTCGCCAACCTGGCGCCGCACACCTGCGCCGGCATCCGCAAGGCCTGGCTCGAGCAACACCCCGACCAGGCACGGCAGTTGCAGCGCACCATCGCGCCACTCGGTGCGGCATTGAGCGGCGGTCTGGGCGTCCCCGGACTCAAGGCCGGCCTGCGCCTGCTGGGGTACGACCACGGCGACCCGAGACTGCCGTTGCCCCCGCTCGCCGCGAGTGAGCTCCCCGCCCTCCGTCGTCTCATGGAGGATGCCAAGCTCATGCCCCGAGCGCTCGCCTCATGATTCCCCTCCGGGACTACAACCCGACCCGCCGGCCGTCGCTCCTGACCTGGGGCCTGATCCTGATCAATTTCGCGGTCTATTTCTACCTGGCGCAAAACCCGGTGATGGATGAGAACGCCATCGCGCAGTACGCGGTCATCCCGGCCGAGATCACGGCCGGGCGGCACCTCGGCACCCTGATCACCTCGATGTTCCTGCACGCCAACCTGCTGCACGTGGGCGGCAACATGCTGTTCCTCTGGATCTTCGGCAACAACGTCGAGGACCGGATCGGGGAGATCAAGTTCGTGATCATCTATTTCGCCTCCGGCATCGCCGGCAGCCTGCTGCAGATCTTCATCGACCCGACGTCGACCCTGCCGATGCTGGGCGCGAGCGGCGCCATCTCCGGCATCCTCGCGGCGTACGTCCTCTATTTCCCGCGGGCGCGTGTGCTCACGTTCATCGTGCCGTTCTTCTTCGTGACGCTGACGGCCTACATCTTCATCGGCTACTGGATCGCCCTGAACGCTCTACAGGCGTTCCTCAATATCGGCGTTTCCGGCGGCGGCGTGGCGTTCTTCGCGCACATCGGCGGTTTCGTCAGCGGCCTGATCCTCGCGCTCCTGCTACGGCCGCGCGACCATCCCGACCCGCACCCGGGCTACCCGGGATATGTGTGACGGCAGCCGGCGCCGCGCGGCCTCGCTAGCGAGCGTACTGCTGGATGCGACCGCCGTCGACGCAGTACAGGCGGTCGGACACCGGGAAGGCGGCTTCGCGGTGACGCTCCTGGACATCGTGGCGGAGCCGTCCCATCAGCTGCGCCCGCTGGCCGGCCGCGATCAACGAGCCGCGCTCGGGCACCCCCACGACCGGCACGTCCTCCAGCATCTCTTCCAACCAGGCCCACACCTCGGGAAGGAGCATCAGCGCCGCCCCATACGGCCGCGGGTCGACATAACTCAACATCAGCATCTTCGAACGGCCCTCTTTGTCGGTTTCCAGGCCCGTGAACTTCATACCGTTGCGGAACATCAGTGCCAGGTTCGACAGCGCGATGACCTCGACGTGGTCCCGCCCGACGTTCCAGGCCGCCAGGTCCTGTGGCAGCAGGTAGCGCATGCCCTGTGCGTAGTGAGCGGCATAGGTGACGACCATGTCGTTGAGCATCCGGCGGTAGACGACCGGCCCGCCGGCCGATTCGAGAAAACTGGCCGGCCGCAGCACCGGCAGGATCAGCGGGGCGCCGAAGAGTGCCTCACTATCACACTCCTGGTCGAGCCGGCGCAGGCGCGCGGCGAACAGGCGGTCCAGCGCACCCGGCTGTTCGCGGTATTGCTGGTAGAAGGCGTCGAGGTTGAAACGCAGGTCGCCTTCGCGGACGCGGCGAATGGTCAGCTGAAACGGCTCCGGCCCCTTCTTGACCGTCCACCCCGGGCGAAGCGCAACCAGGCGCTTCATCACGTGCTTTTCGAAGTCGTGGGCGTTCATCGTCGTCTGCTGGCCCATAGCCGATGTAACGGGCGCCTGAACACAGGCTTGCAGGCCACCGCCCGTAACGGACATGCTGCTTAGCCGCTGGTTCCGCGGCGGCGTGCCCACGCTGCGAGACCGAGTGGTGAAAGGTCTACAACAGGCTCGCGACGGTGACGCGGATGGCGCGATCGCAACAATCGCCGAAAGGTTTTCCGACGCGCTGATGGAGCTGCGCGGCCTGCCGGGTGCAGCGGACGCAGGCTGGCTGCGGCTCGCCGCCAGGCTCGCCTACCGCGCGGGCGACATGCGGGCAGCCGCGGATTTCGCGCAGCAGGCGCTCGCCAGCGACGAGGATGCACCGACCTGGAACCTGCTGGGCCGAATCCTGGTGTGGCTCAACGATGACGATGCCGTGACGGCGTTCCGCCATGCGGCCGCGATGCGGCCGCAAATCTATGGGGTTCCCCACCGTGTCTCGCGCGACCGCTTTGCCCGCCTGGCCGAGCAAGCGCTCGCCGGCATCCCGGAAACCTTTCAGACGCAGATGTCCAACACCATGATCGTGGTCGATGACCTGCCGGACCTCGACGCGGTCCGGGAAGGAGAGGATCCGGACCTCCTCGGCCTGTACGAGGGCGCGACGGTGCTCGAGCACGGCCTTCCCGAGCGCATCATCCTCTACCAGCGCAACCACGAGAACGTCGTGAGCGACGATCGGGAGCTGGCGGAAGAGGTGCGCGAAACGATGCGGCACGAGGTCGGCCATCACTTCGGGATGGCCGAAGACGAGTTGCCGTATTGAGCTATGTCTTGATGGGAAAGGGGTTGCCAGATGCAGGCAGCGCCAACGAACCACCCTGGTCGATGGTGGTCAGCGCGGCCACGAAGTCGTTGAAGCCCTGCTGGGGATCGTAGCCCGTCAGCGCCTGATAGGTCGCGCCCAGCGATGCGCCGCCCGCTCCACAAACCGTCGTCCAGTCGAAGGTCAGCTGGGAGTGCAGGTAGTAGAGGAAGAGATCGCCGCAGCCGGACGCGATCTGGTCCGTGTCGCCGGCGGAGTTGTCGTTGACGTAATCCCGGTGCCCCTGCGCCCACCAATCCTGCTCGGTCGGATCGAACTCCGCCGCGATTTCCGGATGGCGCTCGAACGCCAGCACGCGCGAGAGCGATTCGCCGTTGGTCACGGCGCAGTCCCAGCCGTTGTTGACGGCCGCCTCGAAGACCTCGACGATCTCGGCGGTCAGGAACCCCGGGGCACGCACCGGATCCGAGAGCACGTGGACATCGGTGCCGGCGCAGGTCATGTGATACGCCCCGCCCGCGTTGGGATCGGCGTACACATAAAATGGCAAGCCCGGTGGCATCAGCCCGCCGAACCATACCTGGGTCGCGGCGTAGTCGGCCTCGGCTTTGTCCAGCATCGCCTGGGCCGCGGCATCACCGTCCGCGGTCCCATCAGAAAAGACGATGAAATTTTGGGTCTGCCCGGCCTTGGCCTGGCCAGTTGCCGCCGGATGTCGCCGCCGGTGAGCCTCCACCGCGCCGGCCGGCAGCGTGAGCCCGGGAGGCAAGAAGACGCGCGCGTGAGCCTTGGAGCCGAAGAGGCTTCGCAACATCGCGGCGGCGCCCTACGCCTTTTTCTTGGAGGCGCTGCCGATGGCTCGCTCGATGCGGAAGCCGATCCGGACCTGTACCTGGTACTCCGTCAGGCGGTTGTTCTGGACGACCGCCTTCGAGTGCACCACCTCGACCGTTTCGATGCCACGTACGGTCTTGGCGGCCTCGTTGACCGCTTCGCGGGCCGCGTCGCTCCAGCTTTCTTTCGAGGTCCCCACCAGCTCCAGGATTTTCAGAACGGCCATGCCATCCCTCCTATATTCCGTAGAGTCGCCGAGCGGCCGCCACGATGTGGCGCGCCGAGATCTCCGCTTTGTCCATCAGCTCCGCCGGTTTTCCCGAGCCCGGGAGTCCCCGGACCGCGAGATGCACGATCCGCGGCGGATCCATGTCCGACGCCAGAGCCTCCATCACGGCGGCGCCGACGCCGCCCTCCGGGTAGTGGTCTTCGACGACCACCAGGCGCCCACGCGTGAGGGCCGCCGCCTCCTGCACGGTCACGCCGGCTCCGACCAGGACGACCCGGTCGTTCGGGTCGCTGCGGACCAGCTTGGAGCCGCCGATGGGGAACCTGGTGCCGGCGTCATACAGCACCGGATAGGCGCCCCGGGTGGTGCGGAGATAGCTGATCCCCGGATGGTCGGCCATTGCGACGACGAGCGAGGCGGCCGAGGTGGCGTCCGATGGATAGAGGACCGTCGAGCCGTGGATCGCCCGCATCATCGCCAGGTCCTCGAGCGCCATCTGCGAGGGACCATCCTCGCCGATCTCGACGCCGGCGTGCGAGCCGGAGAGCCGGATGTTCGCCTGCGAGATCGCCGCCATGCGGATGAAGTCATACGCCCGGCTGAAGAAGGCGGCGAAGGTCGACGCGAATGGGATGTAGTGGCGCACGCTCATCCCGACGGCGGTCGCGACCAGTTGCTGCTCGGCGATGAAGATCTCGAAGTAGCGGTCCGGGTACGCTCTGGCGAACTCCTCGGCGAACGTCGAGTTGCTGACCTCCCCGTCCATGGCGACCACCCGCGGACGGGACCCCAGCGCCTTGAGCGCATCCCCGTACGCCTTGCGGGTCGCCACCTTGTCGCCTTTCTTATAGGTTGGGACCGTGATCTCAACCCGGGCGTCCTTGATCGCCGGTTCACCGGGCTCCGGTTTCAGCCCGTCGACACGCAGATGGCGCACGCCGCCCAGCTCGGTGATGGCGCGCTCCGCCATGTCGGTGGGCAACGCCTTGCCGTGCCAGTTGTCCTTGTTCTCGATCTCGCTGAAGCCCTTGCCCTTGATCGTGCGCGCGATCACGACGGTCGGTTTGGCGGTGGCCTCGCGTGCCTGCCCCAGCGCCTGGTCGATCTGCTCCAGATCGTGACCGTCGATGACGATCGCCCGGCAACCGAAGGCCTGGACGCGGTCACGGTAGACGTCGGTCTCCCACTCGTATTCGGTCGGCCCGCGCTGGCCAAGGCGGTTGATGTCGAAGATGGCGGTGAAATTCGAGAGTCCGTAGTAGCCCGCCTTGTCGAGCCCCTCCCAGATCGATCCCTCGGCCAGCTCGCTGTCGCCGGTCAGGGTCCAGACGTGGTACGGGAGCTGGTCGAGCTTGCGACCGGCGAGCGCCACGCCCACCGCGATGGGCAGCCCCTGGCCGAGCGATCCGGTGGCGACATCGACCCAGGGCAAGATGGGGGTGGGATGTCCCTCGAGCCGGGACCCGAACTTGCGGAAGGTAAGGAGCTCGTCGTCGCTGACGACGCCGACCGCTTTGAAGATGGAATAGAGCAATGGCGAGGCGTGACCCTTAGAGAAGATCAGGTGGTCGTTGTTGGGCTGCGTCGGGTCGTTCCAGTCGTAATGGAAGTAGCGGGTGATCAGGACCGCCATCAGGTCCGCCGCCGACATCGACGAGGTGGGATGGCCCGAGCCGGCCGCGGTGCTGGCGCGGATGCTATCGACTCGCAATTGCTGCCCCAATTCCCGGATGAAATCCAGGCCCTGGGTTGTGTGCACCTCGCTGACCGAGCTCTTTGCCATCAGCTCACCCCGCTGTTGGTTTGTCCCCTGGTGCTTAGATTAAGCGCCAGCCGAGGCGGGCCGCTGGTCGGATCGATAGGGCCCGCGCCCGCGAGGACGACGACGCCGATTCCACGATTGGCCGGGACGGGCGGTACCGGCAGGGCGGGCGCGCCCTGGCGACGGAGCGTGCGCCAGGCGGCCTCGTCTTCCGGCGTCACGAAGGTCAGGGCACGGCCCTTGACACCCATGCGGGCCGTTCGGCCGACGCGATGGGTGAGCCACTGCGGCGAATCCGGGAGGTCGTAGTTGATCACCAGATCGACGTGGCTGATGTCGAGACCGCGGGCGGCGACGTTTGTGGCGACCAGCACGTTGGTCCGGAGTCCGCGGAAGGCATCCATAGTGCGGTCCCGGACGTTCTGCGAGAGGTTACCCTGCAGATCGGCGCTGTCATGGCCGAGGTTGCGCAGATCGCGACTCAGCTTGCGAACGCCGTGCTTGGTGCGGCCGAAGACGATCGCGGAACCGCGGTGCCGCTGCAGCAGCTTGCTGAGCGTGCGCAGCTTTTCCGCTCGCGCGACCCGCAAGAGCCCGTGCTCCAGGGTCTCCTCGGCCGGCGCGGCGACGATGATGCGGACCGGGTCGTCGAGGTGACGCTGGATCATGCGGCTGACCCAATCGGGCATTGTGGCCGATGCCAGCGCCATCTGGGGTTGGTAGGTCAGCTCGATAATGCGCTCCACGTCCGGCGCGAAGCCGGCATCGAGCATCTCGTCACCCTCGTCGAGCACGAGGAGCTGGACCCGGCTCAACGACAGGCGGCGCCGCGAGACCATGTCGAGGAGGCGGCCCGGCGTCCCGATCACGAGATCGACGCCACTCCGCAGGGCCTGTTCCTGGGTGGCGTAGCCGACGCCACCATAGACGAGGGCGGATTTCAGGTTGGTGGCCAGGGATTGGAACACGCGGTCGACCTGGATGGCGAGCTCGCGCGTGGGCGTGACCACCAGTGCCCGCGGGCCGGGTCCCTTGACGGCAATCAGCCGCTCCACGATCGGAAGGATGAAGGCGAGCGTCTTCCCGGAGCCGGTGGGCGCCTGGATGACGACATCGCGGCCGCGAAGCAGGGGCGGGATCGCTTCGACCTGGACGGTCACGGGGGTATCGATCGAGTTTTTGGCGAGGGCGGTCAGTAGGTGGGCGTTAACGCCCAGGTCAGCAAACGTCGTGGTCAAGAGGGTACTCCTCGGTCCCCTCTACCTATCTTTGTATTGACCGCGATCTTCAGGACACCGTTTAGGAACGGGGAGGAGAACCGAGAGCGGGCGACCTCGAAATTTGGGAGGTCGCGAACAAGTGTACCAGCTTTTGCCGAAGCCTAAACCCGCGATCTCAGCTCAGCAGCCGCGCCTCAGCTCGTAGGCGTAGCTCCGGCAGTCATATATTCCTTGAGCGGCTCGCCCTGGTATGCCACGTAGTTGACATCGATCCACTCCGGAGGCGCTTCAAAGAACTTCAGCATCTGGTTGTAGCTGTCGTTGGTTCGGGGAGCATTCGCGTTCTTGACGTAACTCTCCTTGTCCTTGAATCGAATGATCCCAATGATCCGGTTGGGGTCCTTGTCCTCGACCGCGAACTCACTCGAGACCCACCCGGAGGCGGCATCCGGGCCTCCCTGCTGCTGGGCATAGCGGCGAAACGCGTCCTGCTGACCTTGCTTGATCTTCGCCCGCATGATCGTCCCGTACATCGGCACACCTCCCGTGAACTCACCTCGACGCTGCCTGAGATTTACCCCCAGGCGGAATCGAACCGCCGTTTTGGCCTTGAAAGGGCCACGTCCTAGCCGCTAGACGATGGGGGCGCGATCGAGGTTCATGCTAGCAAGGCAACGGCTGCGACGAGGTTGGTGCCTACTCGCCCCAGCGAGTCTTGAGACGCTCGAATCCCATCGCGACCAGCGTCTCCGCGGTGTGTTCCCAGTTTCGCGGCTGCGACCAGGCGACGACGAGCGCCCGAGTCGCTAGCGAAAGGGCTTCGTAGAGGCTGAAGCGAGCACCCTTGTACCCCGGCCTCACGCTGAGGTAGGCGTCGAGGAAGACGCGACGGCATTCCTCGGCACGCGCGCTGTCCGACCAATCCTTCGGGTTCGAAGGGACCAGGTGACCACAGTATTTCCCCAGGTCGAAGCTCGGTTCGGCCTGGACGAAATATTCGACGTCGATCATCCCGAAGCGCTCGCCGTCATAGAGGAACTGGTTGTACTTGTAGTCCCCGTGCGATGGAACCGGAGCCTCGGGCGCAACCTTTTCGGCCTTCACCGCGATGTGTTTGAGGAGATCACGCAGCAAGAAGAAGGTTCGCGGCGCCGACATCTTGAATTGCTCCAGCCGGGATTGCAGCCGTTCGATTTCCACCTCAGCGGTGTGGGGCTGGCCAACGTTGATGCCGGAATTGTGAATGTGCCCAATGGCGCGGCCGGCCGCCTCACATTGCGCCATGAAGATTTCGGAGTGCCGGTCGCTCTTGATTTCATCGCCCTTGATCTCCGACTGCAGTAGAAGCGAGTGGCCGGCGTGGTAGGCGAGCGGTTGAGAGACGACCAGGTCTCCGGCTTGGCGAGCCGGGAGGTCCCAGAGCGCGCGCATCACCTCGTACGTCATTTCTCCGCGTTTACTGTGTTGGAGTTTTCCGTAGATCGTGAGCGGTCCCTCCTCGCCGACATCGGCGTCGTACCGGACGATGCACGCGATTTCGGGAAGGTATTTGACCCGGGTGGCGCTCAGCGATCCGACTTGCACTCCGGGGCGCAGATCCTGAAAGTGCCTGGCGAGCATCGGTGCCATGGCCTGTGGATCAAAGACATTGGCCATCTTGGGGAACACCGGGTCGGTGGGAAAGAAAAACAGAAACAGGTTCAGGTCGGAAAAGAACTGGACGTATCCATGAGGATCGAGTGGATTTCCGTTCTGGCTGGCGAGCAACTTTCTGATGCGCTGTTGATATTCCTCAGAGCCTTCATTGGTGAAGAACGCCTTCGTCCAGATCAAGCTCGTGGCCGGGATTCCGCCGGACAATTCCAGCTCAGCTTCGTAGACGTTCCACAGAACTCTCGGGGCCTCGTAGCGCCGTCCCGATTTGGGGCGAACTTTCTTGACCACCACCGAAGGCATGACCGGGCCAATGACGCGCGTGGCCAACAGGTCGGCGATGGCTTCGGGTTCCGAAGCTGCCTTGATCGTGGAGTAGCTAACGGGCATGGGGACCCTATCGAAGCTTACGGTATGCAGCGCCCGGCTCGGTTTGATGGAGTGCCGCCGCCTGACATCCAGCACGGCGGCACGCCCTCATTCTTCCTATCGCGCCGACCGACCGAAGAGCTCCCTCCGCTTCAACCATGCCGCCGTCAACAGTGCGATCAGCCCGGCCAGGAGTCCACCTGCAGCGGGCGCCGGCCCGCTCGCGCCGGCCTGGTGCGCACCTCCGCCCGTGGTTGCCAGCTGCCCGGCGGCGGCTGCGCCGCTCGTCCCGCCGCTGGTCGTAACGCCCCCAGCGCCTCCGGTGGTCGTTTCGTTGACGGTGGCCCCCGCGGCGCCTACAGTGCCTGCGGTCTCGGTTACCGTGCCGCCCGCAGCCGCGCCACCTGCCGACGCCGTCGTTTCTGTGATCGTGGCGCCAGCGGTGCCCGAGGTCTCGTTAACGGTGCTGGCTGCGCCGGCCGATGTCGACGTCTCGGTCACTGTGGCCGCGCCGTTCCCGCTGCCGCTGCTCCCGGCGGCGGCAGAAGTCGAAGTCTCGTTCGCGGTCGCGGCACCGTTCTCACTCCCGCTGCTCCCGGCGGCGGCAGAAGTCGAAGTCTCGTTCGCGGTCGCGGCGCCGTTCTCACTCCCGCTGCTCCCGGCGGCGGCAGAAGTCGAGGTCTCGTTCGCGGTGGCGGCGTTCTCACTCCCGCTGCTCCCGGCGGCGCCAGAAGTCGAGGTCTCGTTC
>VBFX01000222.1 GCA_005889395.1 Chloroflexota bacterium | reverse complement strand
GCGGCGCCAGACCCATGGCCGCTCCCCTGCGCCGCTGCGCTGGTGTTGCTGGCATTCGCCGGCGAGGCGGCGCCAGAGCCGTGGCCGCTACCATGCGCCGCTGCGCTGGTGTTGCTGGCATTGGCCGGCGACGCGGCGCCAGAGCCGTGGCCGCTCCCATGCGCGGCCGCGCTGGTGCTGCTGGCATTCGCCGCGGAGGCGGCGCCAGAGCCGTGGCCGCTTCCCTGCGCCGCTGCGCTGGTGCTGCTGGCATTCGCCGGCGACGCGGCGCCAGAGCCGTGGCCGCTCCCACCATGGCCGCTCCCCTGCGCCGCTGCGCTGGTGTTGCTGGCATTCGCCGGCGAGGCGGCGCCAGAGCCGTGGCCGCTCCCCTGCGCCGCTGCGCTGGTGTTGCTGGCATTCGCCGCCGAGGCGGCGCCAGAGCCATGGCCGCTACCTGCCGCGGAGTTTGCCGAACCCTGGGCGTCATGGCTCTGGCTGCCTTCTGTGCCTCCGTGGCCGTCAGTGCTACCCCCGTCACCACTAATACCTGGATGGAATACGACCTCCTCGGCGGCGGCCGCCTTGGTCATGACCGCGGGCGCGCCGGCGCCCAGGTTGGGCACGGGAGGCGCGGGCTTTCGCGATCCAGCGAGCTCGACGACGAGCGGCGATTCCGCCGCGTGGTAGGTCGGCGTCCAGGTCAGGTCGCCATAGCTTGCCGACCGCCCGATAACGAGTAGCCCAGCGAATAACAGCCCCGAAAGCTTCAAGGGCCAGGTCGACTTCGAAATGAGAACCTCTGAGTCATCGCTGAAAAATGCAGCATTCCGAGGTGCAGCTTCAGTGGCAGTCAATGTTCTTCCCTCCCAACACCCAGATTGGCTTCGCCCGACCACCGATTGTGAAACATCTGTACGTCCTTGTCGAGGTTCCGCTTGCTAGTCAGACTAGACCCTCCGCCCAAGTTCTGTCAACCTACTATATATATAACTTGATAACTGTAATGGGCTGATTTGGCGCGACCTGCCTAGAAGAAGAAAACCGCCGGGCTTTCGCCCGGCGGTTTCAGCCTCGCAGCGATCGCTATCGAATGAATCGCCGCAGAATCTCCTTGGGCCGCAAGAGCGCGACGCCGACCATCGCGAGGAGCGCTCCGAGCAGACCCTCGGCGCCAGTAGCCGGACCGCCGCCGGTGTTGGCGAGCGTTCCAGTCTCTCCACCTGCGCCATTCCCTCCGCCGCCGGCGGTCGTCTCCGAGGCCCCGGTTTCGGCGCCGGCCGTCCCCTGAGAGCCGCCCGAGCCCTGCACATCCGAGACTCCGGTCTCGGCGCCCGCAGTGCCCTGGCTGCCGCCAGTACCCTGCACGTCCGAAATTCCGGTCTCGGCGCCCGCGGTGCCCTGGCTGCCGCCGGTACCCTGCACGTCCGAAATACCGGTCTCGGCGCCCGCGGTACCCATACTGCCGCCGGTACCCTGCACGTCCGAAATCCCGGTCTCGTTGCCCACGGTACCCATGCTGCCGCCCGTACCCTGCACGTCCGAGATGCCGGTCTCGTTACCGACTGTCCCAGTTGACCCACCGGTTCCCTGCACGTCCGAGATGCCGGTCTCGTTGCCGACGGTGCCAGTCGAGCCCGAGCTGCCCTGGACATCGGAGATGCCAGTTTCGTTGCCTACAGTGCCCATGCTCCCAGCACTACCTTGAACGTCCGAAATGCCGGTCTCGTTGCCGACCGTTCCGGTCGAGCCGCTGCTCCCTTGAACATCCGAAATGCCGGTCTCGTTGCCGACCGTTCCGGTCGAGCCGCTACTCCCTTGAACATCGGAAATGCCAGTCTCAGCGCCTGCGGTACCCGTGCTGCCGCCCGAACCCTGGACATCAGACTGACCAGTCTCGGCGCCTGCTGTACCCGTGCTTCCGGCTGACCCCTGAACATCGGAGATGCCGGTCTCGGCGCCCGCCGTACCGGTGCTGCCGCTGGAGCCTTGAATATCGGACTGACCAGTCTCAGCGCCGGCCGTGCCTGTACTGCCACTAGATCCCTGCACATCCGAGATGCCAGTCTCGGCGCCCGCGGTGCCCGTGCTACCGGCTGAACCCTGGACGTCGGATTGTCCGGTTTCACCGGCGATTGTCCCTTGGCTTCCGGAGGATCCTTGAACATCTGAGATGCCCGTTTCGTTGCCCACGGTCCCTACGCTGCCACTCGAGCCTTGAACGTCGGATCCGCCCGTCTCCGCCCCAGCGGTACCGGTGCTACCGCTCGAGCCCTGGACATCGGAGATGCCGGTCTCCGCGCCCGCCGTACCTGTGCTGCCGCCCGAGCCTTGGACATCCGAGATGCCGGTCTCAGCGCCCGCCGTACCGGTGCTGCCGCCCGAGCCCTGGAGGTCGGAGATACCCGTCTCAGCGCCCGCTGTGCCCGTGCTGCCGCTCGAGCCCTGGACATCGGAGACGCCGGTCTCCGCGCCCGCTGTGCCCGTGCTGCCGCTCGAGCCCTGGACATCGGAGATGCCGGTCTCAGCGCCCGCTGTGCCCGTGCTGCCCGCCGAACCCTGGACGTCCGACTGACCAGTTTCGCCGGCGGCTGTCCCCTGACTACCGGAGGAACCCTGGACATCAGAGATGCCGGTCTCGTTGCCGACCGTCCCCTGGCTTCCACTGGATCCCTGTACGTCCGAAATTCCGGTTTCATTGCCAACGGTCCCGACGCTGCCACTGGAACCCTGGACATCAGAACCACCGGTTTCGGCGCCCGCCGTACCCTGGCTTCCGCTCGATCCCTGTACGTCCGAGACGCCGGTCTCGGCGCCCGCCGTACCCACGCTGCCAGCCGATCCCTGGATGTCAGACTGACCGGTTTCGGCGCCCGCCGTGCCCTGGCTGCCAGACGAACCCTGGACATCGGACTGGCCGCTTTCATTACCGGCTGTTCCCTCGCTGCCGGATGAGCCCTGAACATCTGACTGACCGCTCTCATTACCG
>VBFX01000221.1 GCA_005889395.1 Chloroflexota bacterium | reverse complement strand
ACACCGAACGGCGAGCAGCTGGTGGCGCACTGGGGCAGCGCGCCCGCTCCGTGCGTCCAGGTGGTCCCATGGTCGACCGATTTCCAGACGTCGGCCTGCAGCGGGGCCACGCCCTGGCTGCCGGCAAGGTTGCAAAGGTAGACGGCGTTGGATTGGTCCGTCGCCAGGCAGTCGTCCCCGCTGTTGGGGTCCGCGGTCGTCACGGCTCTCCAGGTCTTGCCCCTGTCGGTCGAGGTGTAGGTGAGCGTTCCCCCGCTCGGGGTCGTGTCATAGAGCTGCCCGGCGCTGTCCGAGACGATCGAGGGTTCCCCGCCGTAGGGTCCGACGTTCGCCAGGCTGTAGCCCGGGGAACTGGCCGCCCAGCCGGTTTGCACCCCCAGGGACGTCGCCGCCACCAAGCCGAGACCGAAACCGATACGTACGAGGGCCAAACCGCGCCGGAGCCAGAATCTCGTCTTCATCGTCCCACTCCCATCCATTGATGCGGGCCGCCTGCGGACCAGCTCGTTGACAGATTACATCGAAGCGTCAGGATCGGGCTCACCTTGGAGGGGGCGATCGGAGGCCGAAAAGATGGAACCGCGCCGGTGCGTTTACCTGACTGTCAGCACGTACACCCCGCGATCGTGGAAGGTGATTCCGGAGCCAACGACGAGGTCCTTGATCGTGCGCGAGGCGCGCCCGGAGTCTAGCGGCGGTCTATCGGAGGGAGGGGCTCGCGACCGAGACCTTTTTCCCGCCACACGACGGACACGCATGAACGGTCACGACCGTGGCGCCGACCAAGCTGACCGCATGCTCGGTCACGGGCCGTACCATCTCCTGGCATCCCTCACAGCGAACCATGCCAGCTTCTCTGCTCTCATCAGCCACGATAATTCCCTCAGTCAGAGCCTAGATCACTTCGGAAAGGGCGTCAAGGCAATCGATTTGAGGGCTAGGAGCGCTTGCGGGCGGCCCCGGGCAGTGCCTTCGAGCGCGACAGCACGGACAACACGAAGATGATCGCGGCCGCGCCCAGGATCGCCGTGAGGATTGGCACGCCACCCGCGGTCATGTCACCCGGGATCTTCCAGCGAAACATCTCGACGAGAAGCCAGGAGCCGAGGAGGGCGCCAAAGATCGCGCCGACCAGGCCATAGGGCAGGCGGCCCTGGGACATCCGCTCGGCGACAAAGCCGCAGACCGCCGCGATCAGTACCAGTACGACCAGGTTCTCAAGGTTCATTCAAACGCCTCCACCCGGAGTAACCGCTCAGCTCGGTGCCTCCTGTTGCTGGCGGCCCGCTTCCACCGAATTGCGGCGGCGCCGCAACCGGCTCGTTACCGGCACGATCATGGCGATAATCAAGAGCATGCCCGAGCTCGGCCGCAAGGCCCGTGCCCAGCTACCGGACAGCGCCTTCGCCTATATCGATTCGGGCGGCCACCGGCGCCTGCCGATCAACGACGAGGCTCACGTCCGCAACGCCCTCGCGCGCTTCAACCAGGTCCGTTTCGAGAATGAAGCAGCGCGAGACCGGGCGAGAACGCGGCTACTGAGAGCCGCCAAGAAGTACGGCATCGTGCCGCTTGGCTTCATGACCGGCCAGTTGCGCTCGCAGAGCCGGCAGGCCGCCGCCGGTAAGGCGGTCATCGAGCTCGGCGGACTCGGGACACCCGAGCAGCTCGAGGTGCGGCTGCGGACCGTTCTCGGTGACCCGACGCTCTCGGTCCTCTACTGGTCCGAGGCGGTATCCGCCTATCTCAACGGCGAGGGTCAGGCCGTGGCGCTTCCGGGCGAGGGTGCCGATCGCGCGGTGACGCTGCTCCAACGCCGCGGCCAGCCGATGACGGCGCTGGTTCACGCCCGCTCCGTTCTCGCCGATCCAGAGCTCGCGAGCACGGTGACCGCGGCGGTGACCCTCGCCATCGAGAACCAATGGATGAACAGTGAGATCCAGGCTCGGGCCAGTGAGGTCCGCACGCTGCCGACGGGAACCGTGACCTTCCTCTTCACCGACATCGAGGACTCGACCGGTCTGGTCGGGCGCCTGGGCGACGGATACGCGCGATTCCTGGCTGATGTTCGACGCCTGCTACGGGCGACAATCCGCGAGCATGGCGGCCGTGAAGTCGATACCCGGGCGGACGAGATGTTCGCCGTCTTCGAGCAGGCGCGGTCCGGACTCGACGCGGCGCTCACCATCCAGCGGAAGGTTCGCGCCCGGGCGTGGCCGGAAGGTGTTGCCGTCCGGATCCGGATCGGCCTTCACACTGGCCGCCCGACCCTGACCGACACGGGATACCTTGGCCTTGCCGTCCACACCGCTGCACGGATCTGCTTTGCGAGCCACGGAGGCCAGATCTTGCTATCCGGCGCAGTTCGCGAGGCGATCGCAGGCTCCGAGCCGTTTGGCATCTCGTTCAAGGACCTGGGCTTTCATCAGTTCTCTGGCTTGCCTGCTCCGGAGGCGGTGTTTCAGGTGGAGGCGGCCGATTTACCCACGAAATTCCCGCCTCCGAGAACGCTCGGCGCGCCGCTCGATGCCTAGCGTCGACTCAGTGCAAGCCCGAAGCCTGCCAGTGGGCGGCGATTCGGGCTGGCGATAGCGCGGCCGAGTAGATCGCGACATTGGCGAGCGCCGCATCCGCGAACAGGCCGTCCATTCGCCGGCCGATGAACAGCGGGTCGGAGGTTTGCTTGGGGACAGCGGTCACCTTGAGCGTGCCATCAAGCTTGCCGTTGATGTAGATCTTCGCTATGGCGCCGTCGTAGGTCGCGACAACGTAGTACCAGGTATTGAGCGCCAGCGTAGCGTTCGAGAGGACCGCCGGTGCACCATCGGACGTCACCCGAAATTCGAGCTCACCGTTGTGGTGGCTGTTCAGCAACTCGAACCAGCTACTCCCGGCACCGCCTCCCGGCTCGACGTTCTTGGCGAGGTATACCCCGTACTCGGTGTCAGTGTGTTTCTTGATCCACATCTCGATCGTCACCGTGTTGACCTGCAAGCTGGGCGAGTTCATGACGCTGGCGGCTCCGCTCTGGCCGTCGAAGGCAACCGCGCCTCCGGCCAGGGCTCCCGGCTGCCCGAGCGTGTAAATGCCGACGTAGTGACCGTTGTTGGCATTGCCTGACGCATCGACCATGGTGCTGCCGGTCGTCTCATCCATCCGCCAGTAAGCGACCGGATGATCCGCGAGCACCGTGGCGCTATAGGTCTTGGCCGCGGCCGGCGAAGCCACGGTCGCGTTCCCGCACGAAGACGCGACGACCGCGATAGCCAGAAGCAGAAACTCCCTCCTCACACCTATTCAAACGAGGATCGCGGTGGCGCCTTGCAAGGCGGATCGTAAGGTTGCGGCATGAGCCTTGCCCGACTTCACCGCGAGATCCTCGCCTGCACCAGGTGCGTCGATGCGGGTTACCTGCCTCGGGCCGCCCCGGTCTTGAGCGGGTACGCGGACAACCGCATCATGCTGATCGGCCAGGCGCCCGGGGCCGTCGAGGCGGTCCGCCGGCTGCCCTTCCAGGGACGGTCGAGAAACGTGCTCATGGGCTGGTTGATCCGCGCGGGTTTTTCGTCGGAGGCGCAGGTCCGGCACCGGGTCTACATGACGTCGATCACCAAGTGCTTCCCCGGCAAAGGTAGCGGCGGAGGAGACCGGCGGCCCAGCCGCGCTGAGGTCGATCTCTGCCGCTCGCATCTCGATCGGCAGCTGGCGCTGATCAAGCCCGAGCTGCTGATCCTGGTGGGCGGGCTCGCCCACGAGCGCTTCCTGTCAGCTCGCCCGCTCGACGCCCTTGTCGGAAGGTTCTTCGACCTGTCCGGTCGGGAGGTCACCCGCGGCACTCGCACCCGGCCGCTGCTGGTACCGCTGCCGCACCCGTCTGGGGCGAGTCGCTGGCTCAATGCGGTCGAAAACCGGCGACTGCTGGAGCGCGCGTTGCGACGCCTCCGCCCGATAGCACGGAGTTTGCTTGACGCTCAATTGGTGGGCGCCTAAACTTCCCGACAACAATGTCGCGAAATCCGGAGCGCGATGCCGTCGAGCCCGAGAAGGCGCCGCCGGTCCCGCGGACAGCACCGGATGAACCTCCCGCCGCCGGCAAGTCGGCCGAGGCCATCCTCGCCTCCATCTTCGCTCCGGTGGCTGAGGCGAGCCCTCTGGAACAGCTGGAACAGACCCTCCGGCACCCGAAGAAGCTCATCTATATCGCCATGTCGAACCGCAACTTCTATTGGCGGATGCACGTCTCGAAGCTCGTCCTCGACGAGGGCTACGTGCCCATCAACCCCTTCATGCTCTTCGATTACTACCTGCTGCACACGGTGCCAAAACAGCTGGTGCGCGAGGCGATCAACAACCTGCTCTCGCGCTGCGACGAGGTCTGGGTCTTCGGGACGATGAGCCTGGGCGTCAAAGTCCAGCTCGGCATCGCGAAGCGTCTCAAGAAACCGTTGCGCTTCTACGACATCGCCGACCTGCCGGAGCAGGTCTACCGCATCTCCGAGAAACTCGCCCAGGAAGAGGGGCGCGACTGAGCAGCCTCAGACTCGCGTGATCAGGTCGCGCTCCAGGCTCTCGCGGGCCTTGAGCACGAGCTT
>VBFX01000035.1 GCA_005889395.1 Chloroflexota bacterium | reverse complement strand
ACCGTAGCCGCGTTCGGCCCAACACTCCCGGATCCGGGCCACGAATCGGCGGGTGCGCTCCCGGCTATACGTCTCGGGAAAGAACCGCATGACCACGGGATCGGCGTTCATCACGATGAAGGCCTCTACGTCCGGGTCCCGCCATTCCCGAAGAAGTAGGCGCTCCGTCGCGATCACGGGGCACGCCATGGCTGCGCTGGGCGTGACCTAACGGGCGGTCGTCCGCCGGTAGCGGATGACGGACAGCGGCACGAAGACAATCAGGATACCGGCGATCCAGGCGACGGATTGGATCAATGCCCAGCGGATGTCGCCTGTGGTCAGGGCCGGATTCACGTGGAAGAGGCCGCGGAGCGCGTCGGCGAGGACGGAGATCGGATTGTGGCGCGCGAAGGTCTGCAACCAGCCGGGCATCGTTGCCACCGGCACAAAGGCACTGGAGGCGAAGGTAAGGGGAAAGAGCCAGATGAACCCGCCCGACTGGGCCGCCTCCACGCTGCGGACGAGGAGGCCGATGAAGGCCGAGATCCAGGAGAAGGCGAAGCTGACCCCCAGCAGCAGCAGGATCCCGAGCAGGAACTCGAACGGCGTCCCGCCCGGTCGGAATCCGACCAGGAAGCCAACGGTCAGCATGATGATCACCGTGAACAGGTTTCGGGCGAGATCGGCGATGGTGCGGCCGGTCAGGACAGCGGATGACGACATGGGGAGGGAACGGAAACGGTCGATGATGCCGCGCTGCATGTCCTGGGCGAGCCCGATGGCGGTGGTGACGCCGCCGAATGCCACCGTCTGCACGAAGATCCCCGGCATGAGGAAGTTGACGTATTGCCCGCCGGGAACCTGGATCGCCCCGCCGAAGACATAGCGAAACAACAGCACGAACATGATCGGCTGGATGGCGACGAACATGATCAACTCCGGCACCCGCACGGTTTCCAGGACGCTACGCTTGGCCAGCACCAGCGCGTCAAGGAAGGCCCACACGATGCGCGGCCGCCCGGCGATCGGCTGGTAGCGCGTTCCCGCCGTTGACATCGCGCTGGCCGTGGCCATCAGCGCGGCCTCCGTTGCCAGCGGCCGGTGGGCGCGACCGCTTTTTCCTCTTCCGCCTGGTGACCGGTCAGGGTGAGGAAGACATCGTCGAGGCTCGGTCGGTGCAGTTGCAGGTCGACGATGTCGACTCCGGCGCTGTCGAAGTCGCGCACCAGGCCGGCCAGCTGGCTCGTCCCATTCTTGGACGGCGCCGAAATCCGTCGCTGTGTCGGATCCACGTTGACCTCGCTGGAGAAGTGACGGCGGGCGACCTCGGCGGCTCGGGCGAGGTCGGCGTCCTTCGCGACCGCGATTTCGATCCGATTCCCGCCGACCCGGTCTTTAAGCTCGTCGGAGGTCCCTTCCGCAATCACCCGGCCAGCGTCGACGACCGCGATCCGGTTCGCCAGCTCGTCGGCTTCCTCGAGGTATTGCGTCGTCAGCAGAATGGTCGAGCCCTCACGCACGAGCGAGCTGATCATGCTCCACACCTGGCGGCGGCTGCGCGGGTCGAGCCCCGTGGTCGGCTCATCGAGAAACAGCACAGGAGGCAGCAGTACGAGCGACGCCGCCAGGTCCAGCCGGCGACGCATCCCTCCCGAGTATGTCTTCGCGATCCGGTTCGCTGCGTCGATCAGGTCGAACTGCATCAGGAGTTCCGTCGCGCGGCGCTTTGCATCCCGCCCGGCGAGGTGATACAGCCGGCCGATCATCTCGAGGTTTTCGAGGCCCGTCAGGTATTCGTCGATCGCCACGTTCTGGCCGGCCAGACCGATCTGGGCCTTGATGCGATTCGCGTCTCGGACCACATCGAAACCCGCGACCGTGGCATGGCCGCCGTCGGGCTCGAGCAGGGTCGTGAACGCGGCCGTAATGTTTGACCAGGCCCTCGGCGTGCACCGCGTAATCAGTGGCCATTCCGCAAGAAAGGTTACCTGCCCGCGACCAGCGGAGTTCGATCCAAACGAGGGTTTGCGGTCATGGGCGAGAATGGTAAAGAGGCAGCGATGGATGAAGAATTGAAGCCGCAGCCCGCGAGCGCGCCCGAAGAGCCGGCCCAGGTTGCGGCGAGCACGGTGGAGGATCGCGCTCGACACGCGAGCGCCTCAGGTCGCATGCCAACGCTCTATATCGGCCACGGCGCGCCGCCACTCGTTGACGATCCGCTCTGGGTCGCCCAGCTGGCGGCCTGGGCGAAGGCGTTGCCACGTCCGAGCGCCGTGCTGATCGTCTCCGCTCACTGGGAAAATGCTCCGCTCACGATCGGCGCGACCCGCAGCGGCACGCCGCTGATTTACGACTTCGGTGGATTTCCCGAGCGCTATTACCGGGCGCAGTATCGGTCACCGGGCGCGCCGGAGCTGGCCGCTGATATCCGCCGCCTGCTCTCCGATCAGCCCGTCGCCGAAGAGCCCGACCGCGGGCTCGACCATGGGGCCTACGTGCCGCTCACCGTGATGTACCCCGGTGCCGACGTACCGGTGCTGCAGGTCTCGATGCCGAGTCTCGACCCGGAGCAACTGTTCCAGATCGGTCGACGTCTTCGGCCGCTGCGCGACCAGGGCGTGCTCGTCATCGGCAGCGGGTTCCTCACGCACGGGCTTCCCTTCCTGCGGGATTTCCGGCTCGACGCGCCACCCCCGGCATGGTCGATGGAGTTCGACGCCTGGGCGCACGAGGCTCTCGAGCAGGGGGACGTCGACGAACTGTCCGACTTCGCGCACCGCGCGCCCGCGGTCCGCTACGCACATCCGCGGACGGAGCACCTCGCCCCATTGTTCGTGACGCTCGGCGCTGGCGACAGCACCGGTCAGCCGCTGCCGAGCATCATCGATGGCTACTGGATGGGACTCTCCAAGCGCTCGATCCAGATCCCCTAGCGCAACCCGATGCTCCAGGTGCGCCGCGACCGCGAGATCCACAAGGAAGATGGCGGCTGGTTTGTTGCCCGCTGGCATTTCTCGTTCGATCGTTACCGCGATCCGCGCCAGATGGGGGTTGGGCCGCTACGGGTGTTCAATCACGATCGCCTGGCGCCGGGCGCAACCTGGCCGATGCACCCGCACGCCGACGTCGAGGGCATCACCTATGTCTGGAAGGGCACGTTCCGCCACGCTGACAGCCTCGGCAACGACGGCACGCTCGCTCCTGGCGGCGTGCAGCTGATGACGCTCGGCTCCGGCGCCGAGCATTCCGAACAAAACGGTTCCGAAACCGAGCCGATGGAGTTCTTACAGCTGTGGATCCTCCCCCAAGCGCCGAGTCTTCCGCCGGGACTGCAGCAGCGGCAGTTCACGAAAGAGGAGCGAACCGACCGGCTGCTGAAAGTGATCGGGCCCGGGGCAAGCGATCCGGTCCGAGTTCACCAGGATGCCGCGGTTTACGTCAGCCGCCTCTTACCCGGGACGGTGCTCACGCAGGACGTTGCGGTCGGTCGAGGCAGCTACCTTTATCTGATCGAGGGCCGCGCCAGGGTCGGTAACGAGGAGCTGGCTATCGGTGACGCGGCCAAAATCGAGGACGAGGCTCAGCTGCGCATCGAGGCGATGGATACGTCGGAACTGATCCTGGTCGATGTTCCACTACGCTTCACACCGGTCGGTGTCTGGGCACGATAGCGAAGGAGGCAGGCGATGGGGAAAACCAAGGGTAAGGGGTCCGGGACGCGGCAGTCACCCTGGGTCCTCAAGACGCCACCCGGCACCTCGGAATTCGAGGCATACCGGGATGAAAGCGCCGATCCGCCAGCGCTCGTCGTCCAGGTGGGGAAGACGGAAGTCCGCTATCACCTGCGCGGTCTCGACGACCTGCATGCGATGCTGAAGCGGCAGGGCGACTGGATGCCGCTGGGCAGCGCGGACGAGCAGAAGCCGGTAGCCGAGGGAACGGTCGAAGCCTGGGCGCGCTCGCCGAAGAATCCGGCCGGCGGCTGGTACGGCCTAAAGAAAGGCCTGCGCGGCCGCTTCGCGATGTACGTCCCGCCCGTCATGGAGGCGCTGGGATTGGCGGAGGTCGAGCACCTGCCGAGGAACAACCGGATGCGAGCACGCTGAGCATGCCGTCGCGGGTTTTTTCGGTGTCCGAGGTGAAACAGTTGCTGGACGACGGGGCCCAGCTGGTCGACGTGCTGGGCGAAGACGAGTTCGAGCGTGACCATCTTCCGGGCGCGATCAACATTCCGTTGAAGCGGCTCGACGAACAGACGGTGGCGGGCCTCGATCGCAAGCGGCCCGTGCTCGTCTATTGCAACGACTTCGGTTGAGACCTCTCCCCGCGAGCCGCGTCGCGGCTCGAGACCCTGGGATTCACGAACGTGATCGACTACGTACCCGGCAAGCTGAGCTGGTTCGAGGAAAACCAGCCGCGCGAGGGCAAGTCCGCCGACGAAACCTGGATCGGTGACGTCGCCGACGCGGACGTGCCGACCTGCGATCTCACGGCGAGGGTGGGCGATGTGCGCCGTCGCACGTCGGATTGGGACACCTGTGTCGTCGTGGGTCCGGAGCGCGTGGTCCTGGGACTGCTGCGAAAGGCGGAGCTCGAGGGCGATCCCAACGCGACGGCCGAGCAGGCGATGCGGTCCGGCCCTAAAACCTTTCGGCCGAACGTGACCCTCGAGGAGCTGCTCAAGTCGATGCGGGACCATGACATCCAGACCAACAGCCTGGTCACCACTGGCGAGGGCAAGCTGCTGGGCGTGATCTCACGCGCCGATGCCGAAGCCACCCTGGCGCATGACGCTGCCGCGGAGCCGCCGCCAGGCAGCTAGCGCAAGCCCCGCCCGGCGTTGCCAGCCCGCGGAGGACATGTTATGTTCGCGCCTAAAGGGAGGGACACATGAGTACATCGGCCGACACGCATCGACTCGAACGCGACGCCGTCGGTTTGGCACCAACCCTGTTCCAATCGATCACCCACATGGCCCCGGCGGCGGCGGTCGCCTTTTCCATCATCGTCGGCGCTCCGTATGCCGGCGGCAGCTTGCCACTCTCGGTCCTGTTGGCGCTCGTGGCCTGCCTGCTGGTCGCGGTCAGCATCGGGCAGCTGGGCCGTCACCTGCCATCGGCGGGCGGCCTCTACACCTATAGCTCGCGTGGACTCCATCCCTACGTCGGTTTCCTGGTTGCCTGGGGTTTCATTCTCGCCGAGCCGATCGTCGCCCCGCTTCTCTACCTGATTTTCGGCAACGAGCTGGCCGCCAACCTGAATTCGCACTTCGGCTGGCCGCTCTGGCTGTGGGCGCCGTTTGCGGTGGTCGCGGGCCTCATCGTCTGGGTGCTGACGTACCGCGGTATTCGTCTCTCCACCCGTACGGGCGTTGCTCTGGGCACGTTCGAGATCGTTGTCTTCGTCGCGCTGGCGATCACCCTGATCTTTGCCGCCGGTAACCACAACACGTTGTCGGTGTTCGCGCCCAACACCGGCAACACGAAAGGCTGGGGATCGGTCTTCCCCGGGATGATTTACGCGATCCTTGCGTTCATCGGCTTCGAAGCCGCGGCGCCGCTTGCGGAGGAGGCGAAGAATCCTCGAAAGACGATCCCCAGGGCCGTGATCCTCTCCGCATTGCTGATTGGGCTCTTCTACCTCTTCTGCTACTACGCGGCGACTGTCTACTTCGGCCCCGACAAGATGGCGGACCCGAAGAACGGTTTCGCGCTCTTCAACAACAGCGATCCATGGTCAGGCATGGCGCAGGCCGTCTGGGGCCCCGGGTTGATCATCGTCATCCTCGCCGTGCTCAATAGCGCGATCGCCAACTCGAACGCCGGTGCCAACGCGGCGACGCGAGTCGGTTTTTCGCTGGCGCGCATCGGCCTGCTGCCGCGCGCGCTGGCGCGAATCCACCCCCGCTTCAAGACACCGTACTGGGCGGTCAATGTCCAGGCCGCCGGTGGGATCATCCTGGCGGTCGCGCTCGGCACGATTGCCGGTGGCCCATTGCCTGCCTTTGCCTTGCTCGGGACCATGGCCGGCATCGTCGTCGTCGTGATCTACATCCTTACGAACCTGAGCAACCTCGTCTACTACCTGCGCGAGCAGCGTGGCGAGTTCAACATCCTCTGGAATGGCCTCGTGCCGATCGCCGGCACCCTGATCTTCCTCCCGGCGCTGGCCGCCGCGCTCGGGATCGACTTCGCCAATCTTGGCATCGGAGCGTTGACCTCACCGGCGAACCTTGCCCCGATCATCATCGGCATCTGGATGGCCGCCGGCGTCGTGTTGCTGCTCTACTTCGCGACCAGCAAACCCGAGCGTATAAGCGATACCGGCCGGGTTTTCCTGGA
>VBFX01000034.1 GCA_005889395.1 Chloroflexota bacterium | reverse complement strand
TCCTGGCCCGCTCGTGCCGTCACTGGGTCGTCCTGCTCCGCCCGATTGCCACGACTGTCCTGGCGGTGGCGGTGTCGCTGGCAATCCTGGCCCTGGTTCCGATCGCGGGCGAGCTCCGCCTGTTGCTGATGCTCGGTACGCTCCTCGTCGGATTAGGTGTCATCAACCTCTATTACTGGGGCTGGCGGGCGCATGAGTACGTGCTCACCGACCAGCGCGTCATCCTCAACGAGGGGATCGTGTCCAAGTTCTCCCGGTCGATCGCCATCGACCGGATCCAGGACCTAACGACGTTCCAGGGGCTCTGGGGTCGCACCTGGGGCTTCGGGGACATCGAGCTCGAGTCCGCCGGCCGGGAGGGCGCCGAGCAGCTCAGCACGGTGCCGCGCCCACAACAGCTGCGCAACGCGATCTTCAGCCAGATCGAGGCGCGCCGCCGGCAGGGGGGTTCGGCGAACCCCTAGCGGGGTACAATCGCATGCCGGTATGGTCAATCCGAGTGATTTCCGCAATGGCATGACGATCGAGTGGGAAGGTGGCCTCTGGGTCGTGCTCGAATTCCAGCAAGGCCAGAACGCCCGCGGCGATACCTTCTTCCGGACCAAGCTGCGCAACGTGCGGAGCGGAGCGATCATCGACCAGAAGTTCCGCGACAAGGATCGATTTGCCCGGGCCAGGATCGAGAAGGTGGCCATGCAGTACCTTTACAGCGACGGTGACCGGCATTACTTCATGGACCTGGCGAGCTACGATCAGCTGCCTCTCAGCGACGACCAGTTGGGCGACACGATGAAATACCTGAAAGAGAACTCCTCGCTTGACGTGCTGATGTACGAGGGACGTCCGCTGGGCGTCGAACTCCCCACCACGGTTGACCTGAAGGTCACCCAGACGTCACCCGGGTTCAAAGGCGACACGGCGGCCGGCGGCGGCAAGCCGGCCACGGTGGAGACCGGCCTGATCTTGAATGTGCCCTTCTTCGTCAACCAGGGCGACATCATCCGGGTCGATACCCGCACCGGTGCCTACGTGGAGCGGGTCTGAAGCGATGCCAGACCGTCCCCTCGGCTCGGTAAAGGTGGCCAACGAGGTCATCGCCAACATCGCCTCGTTGACCGCCTGCCAGGTCCAGGGCATCGTCGGCATGTACCAGGCCAAGGCCCGAGACGGCCACCGGGTCCTGCCCGCCAGCAGCTCGCACAAGGGAGTTCGGGTGGACCTTGGCAACGACGCCCTCAACCTCGAGCTCTTCGTCGTCGTCGATCACTCCGCGCACGTCCCGACCGTGGCGGCCGAGGTTCAACGGCAGGTGGCGGACGCGATCGACAAGATGCTGGGTCTCGAAGTCCGCCAGGTCAACGTCTTCGTCGGCGACGTGAGGTTTCCCGAGGACGCGTAGGCGGCCCTCCGTGCAGCAGCACTAGTGGGACGGCGCCACCTGGCCCGTGAGCTCGCGCTCAAGGTCCTGTTCGAGCTCGAGAACGACGGCGGCGACGCGGAACGGTCCCTCAAGTACCATGTGGCCGAGTCGCGCGCCGACGCCGAGGTGGCGGATTTCGCCCGCACGCTGATCCAGGGCGTCCGGGAGCACCAGGCCGAGATCGACGCCGATCTCAAGCAGGCGTCGAACAACTGGAGTCTCGACCAGATGGCCAAGGTGGAACGCACCTTGCTGCGCATCGGCAGCTTCGAGATTCTCTACTTGCCCAGCGTTCCGCTCAAGGCGGCCATCAATGAATCGATCGAGCTGGCCAAGACGTTCGGGGGCCCCGACTCCGGCAAGTTCGTCAACGGCATCCTCGGCCGGATCGCGGCCGATGCCGAGATCCGCAACCATCCCGCGGCGAAGGGCGAGGGAAATGGCTGAAGTCGATCAGATGGATTACGAAACGGCCGTCGCTGAACTGGAGCGAACCGTTCAGCTGCTCGGGAAGGAACAGGACGACCTCGCCGAGTCGGTGCGCACCTTCGAGCGCGGCCTCGCGCTAGCACGGCGCTGCGCCCGGCTGCTCGATGATGCCGAGCGGCGGTTGAAAGAGCTGGCCGCGGCCGGCGAGCGTCCACCGGGTCCGTGACGCTCCTTCAAAACCCGTACTTCGTCGTCCCCCTCATCGCCTGGGCGATCGCCCAGGTTGCCAAGGTCATCATCGATTCCGTTCTGCTCCACCGCTTCAGCGTGCGGCGGCTGGCGACCGCGGGTGGGATGCCCAGCTCACACAGCGCGCTCGTCGTCTCCCTGACGACGATCGTCGGCCGGCTAGAGGGTGTGCAATCGGCGCTCTTCGCGGTCTGCCTGATCTTCGCCAGTGTGGTCATGTACGACGCCACCGGCGTGCGGCGGGCGGCGGGCCAGCAAGCGATGATCCTGAATCGGCTGATCGACGATCTCTTCATCGGGCACCAGGGCATTCGTCAGGAGCGGCTGCGCGAGCTGCTCGGACACACGCCGATCGAAGTGATCGCCGGAGCCCTGCTCGGGATTATTGTCGGGCTGGGAATATGGCGCTGATGGTCGAGGGCCGCGTCCGCCTGGACCAGGCGCTCGTGGCGCAGGGGCTCGTACCCTCGAGGCAACGCGCTCAAGCCATGGTGCGTGCCGGGCTGGTGCGAGTGGGGGGCGCGGTGGCGGACCGGCCGGACCAGATGGTCGACCCCGCTGTCAGTATCGACCTCGACCGTGTCAAAAGCTATGTCAGCCGGGGGGGCGACAAGCTCGCGGCCGGGCTCGATGCCTTCGGCATCGATCCGGCGGGGCGGGTCTGCCTTGATGTCGGCGCATCGACTGGCGGCTTTACCGACCTCTTGTTGCAGCGAGGCGCCGCGCGCGTCATCGCGGTCGACGTTGGGTATGGACAGCTGGCCTGGAGTCTTCGCCAGGACCCGCGGGTGACCGTGCTGGAGCGAGTCAACATCCGGCACCTGGATCGGTTGCCGATGCCGGCGGACCTGGCGGTGATCGACGTCTCGTTCATTTCTCTGCGCCTCGTATTGCCGCGCGTCCGTGAACTTCTCAGCCCGCCGGGTGACGTGGTAGCCCTGGTCAAGCCGCAGTTCGAGGTTGGCAAGGGCGCGGTGGGGAAGGGTGGCGTCGTGCGCGACCCCGACCAGCACCGCGAGGTCCTCCGCGAACTGCGGAAATTCGCCGAAGACACGGGGTACGAGGTTGCGGGGGAGACCCCCTCGCCGATCCTGGGCGCCAAGGGGAATCGCGAATTCCTGCTGCACTTGATGCGACATGGCTGACGCCGTCGGCATCGTCTGCCACCCGCGCATCGATATCGGCGGTGCCCCGGTGATGGAGGCGCGCAGCCGACTGGAAAAAGGCGGCTTTCGCGTGTGGACCTATTGCGCCACCGCCGAGGAGCGCCCCGGGGCCTTGGAAGGGGTGCTGAACGGCACCCGCTTGATCGTCAGCATCGGGGGGGACGGTACCCTGCTCTGGACGGCTCAGCAGGCGGCGGCCGCGCATATTCCGGTCCTCGGCATTAACGCCGGCCGGCTCGGCTTCCTGACGCAGGTGCAGCTTGGCGAGGAGGGAACGGCCCTCGACCGGTGGGCGGCCGGGCAATTCACCTTGCAGCGCCGGGCCCTGCTCGAGGCCCGGGTCGACGACCGCGTCTTTCTCGCCCTCAACGACGTGACGCTGCACAAGGGGATCGAGATCAACCTGATCCGTATCGAGGCCTTTGTCGATGGCCACCCCGCGGGCCGCTTCGACGCCGACGGCGTGATCGTCTCGACGCCAACGGGCTCGACCGGGTACGCGCTGTCCCTCGGCGGGCCGATCGTCCATCCGGACGTGCGAGCGATCGTGTTCATGCCGCTGAATCCCCACAGCTTGTTCAACCGCCCGATCGTGCTGCCGGAGCAGTCGCAGATCGCACTCCAGCTGCCGTCGGCCTCCGCGATCCTCACGTGCGACGGCCAGCAGACCTACGCCCTTCGGCCAGGAGCCGAGGTGCGGGTCGCCGCACCAGGCCTGCAGGTCGATCTGGTCCAATTCAGCGGAGGGCGCAACTTCTTCGAGTTACTGAGGCGAAAGTTGCGGTGGGGCCTACCGCTCATCGATGGCGACGAGTGACCAGCTCGCCGATGCGCCGCATTGGTCAGTTCTGGCGACACGCCTCGGCTCGTGTCACGCCGCAGGAAAACGCGAATGCTGAGCGAATCCTGGGGCCGCTTGCGCCCTTCTTCCTGGAGCTGCCCGTCAACGATCAGCGGCATGGCCTCGACGTGCTCGAAACGGTGACCCAGCTCGAGCGTCAGCCGAGCCCGCTGCTGCAGCAGGCTGCGCTGCTGCACGATCTGGGCAAGGCCGCGGCGAATTTCTCGGTGATCGAGCGGAGCGTGACGGTGTTGTTGCGGGCCGTCTCCCCGAGGACCCTGCAGGCGCTGCAGCGATCCCGGCCCACCTTCGCCCGCCGGTACCGGATCTACGCCAATCACGCGCAGCTTGGCGCGGAGCGCCTGCGCACCGCGGGCGCCGC
>VBFX01000033.1 GCA_005889395.1 Chloroflexota bacterium | reverse complement strand
AATGCGCTGGGCAAGCCCTTCGGCGATGGCGGTCTTGCCCACGCCCGCCTCTCCGATCAACACCGGGTTGTTCTTGGTCCGGCGCGAGAGCACCTGGATGACGCGGCGGATCTCCTGCTCGCGACCGATGACCGGGTCGAGCTTTCCCTCGCGTGCCAGCGCGGTGAGATCTCGCGTGTACTTCTCCAGCGCCTGAAACTTGGATTCCGGCGTGGCATCGGTCACGCGCGACGAGCCCCGCACCTTGGTGAGCGCCTCGAGAATCTTCTCGCGTGTGACGCCGGCCCGCTGCAAAATCCGGGCGCCCTCGCCGTTGGCTTCGTCGACGATGGCGAGCAGCAGGTGCTCGGTCGAGAGGTACTCGTCCTTGAGCCGCTCCATTTCCGTCGACGCCGCGTCGAGCAGCCGGCGAAGGCGGGAACCGAGATAAGTCTCGGCGCCGTACACCTTGGGCAGTCGATCGAGCTGGGCTTTGACATCGGACGCGACGCGCGCCGGGTCGACGCCGACCTGCTGGAGGATGGGCGGAACCGTCCCGTCCGGCTGCTGGAGCAGGGCGAGGAGCAGGTGTTCCGGCGTGATCTCCTGATGCTGGGCTTCCTGGGCAAGCGTCTGCGCTTGCTGGATCGCCTCCTGCGTCTTCTCGGTTAATCGGTCAGGGCGAAACGGCATAGTGTGGGTCTACCCGACCCAGAATATCCCTTAAACGGCCTCGGGCGCCAAGGATGGAGGGCGGCTAACTTAGACCTCTTTGAAGTCCGCGTCGACGACGTCGCCGTCGCCACCTGGCTGGCCCGGTTTGCCTTCCGTGCCGGTGGCCGACTGGGCCCCGGTGCCGGCGCCCTGGGCCTGGCGATAGACGGCTTCGCCGATCTTTTGCATGGCGGTCGCCAGCTCCTGGCTGGTAGAGCGCATGCGCTCGACGTCGTTGTCCTTGATCGCCTGCTTCACCGGCTCGATCTTGCTTTCGACCTCTGACCGGACCGCGGCGTCGATCTTGTCGGCATTCTCCTGCAGGACTTTCTCCGCCTGGTAGACGAGGCTGTCCGCTTGGTTGCGAGCCTCGACCTCGTCGCGGTGCTTGCGGTCCTCCTCGGCATGAGCCTCGGCATCGCGCACCATCTTCGAGACCTCGTCCTTGTTCAGCGTGGTCGAGGCGGTGATCGTCACCTTCTGTTCCTTGCCGGTTCCAAGGTCCTTGGCGCGCACATTGAGAATGCCGTTGGCGTCGATGTCGAAGGTCACCTCGACCTGCGGGACTCCGCGAGGTGCCGGCGCGATGCCGTCGAGGTGGAACTTGCCCAGCGTCTTGTTGGCGGACGCCATCTCGCGCTCGCCTTGCAGAACGTGGATCTCGACTGAGGGCTGGTTGTCCGAGGCGGTCGAGAACACCTGGCTCTTCGACGTCGGGATGGTGGTGTTGCGCTCGATCAGCTTAGTATTCACTCCACCGAGGGTCTCCAGGCCGAGCGACAGGGGCGTGACGTCGAGCAAGAGGACGTCCTTGACCTCGCCCTTGAGCACCCCCGCCTGGATCGCGGCGCCCACGGCGACGACCTCGTCGGGGTTGATGCCACGATGTGGCTCCTTCCCATTGGTGAGCTTCTTGACCAGTTCCTGGATGGCCGGCATCCGGGTCGCGCCACCGACGAGGATCACCTCGTTCAGGTCGCCCGGGGTAAGGCCCGCATCCTTGAGGGCGGCATGGAAGGGAGCCACGCAGCGGTCCGACAAGTCGGCCGTGAGCTGCTCGAACTTGGCCCGCGTGATCTTGATCTCGAGGTGCTTGGGGCCGTTCTGGTCGGCGGTGATAAAGGGCAGGTTGACCTCGGTTTCCATGCGGCTGGAGAGCTCGATCTTGGCCTTTTCGGCCGCCTCGGTCAGGCGCTGCAGAGCCTGGCGGTCCTGCCGAAGGTCGATCCCCTGTTGCTTCTTGAACTCGTCGGCGATGTAGTCCACGAGCCGGCGGTCGTAGTCGTCACCGCCGAGGTGGGTATCGCCATTGGTCGCCTTGACCTCGAAGACGCCCTCGCCGATCTCCAGCACGGACACGTCATAGGTGCCGCCGCCGAGGTCGAAGACGAGGATCTTCTCGTTCTCCTTCTTGTCGAGGCCGTAGGCGAGCGCGGCCGCGGTTGGCTCGTTGATGATGCGGACGACGTTGAGGCCGGCGATCTCGCCGGCGTTCTTGGTGGCCTGCCGCTGCGAGTCGTTGAAATAGGCGGGCACGGTGATCACCGCGTCCGTGACTTTCTCGCCGAGATAGGCTTCCGCGTCCGTCTTCAGCTTCTGCAGGGTCATGGCGGAGATTTGCTCGGGCGTGTAGCGCTTTCCCTGGATCTCGACCTCGACCCGGCCGTCCTTTCCGGTGACGACCTTGTAGGGAACCATCTTCCGCTCGGTCTCGACTTCGTCGTACTTGCGACCCATGAAACGCTTGATCGAGTAGACAGTGTTCTCCGGATTCACGGCCGCCTGCCGGCGGGCCAGCTGGCCCACGAGGCGCTCGCCCGACTTCGTAAAGGCGACAACGGACGGCGTCGTCCGTCCGCCTTCGGCGTTCGGAATAACGACCGGCTCGCCGGCTTCCATGACCGCGATTACCGAGTTCGTGGTCCCCAGGTCAATGCCAACGGTCTTTGCCATCTTTCGACTCCTTGAGTATCTGCGGGCCCGCCGCCCGGCGCGGGGGCAAGCTGGGCCGTATATACCCTCGCGATTTCGGCGCTAAACGAATCCGAGCGGCCTGCTTTAGCTTGCCGCGCGCGGGTAGAGTTAGTCTAGGAAACGAATGCGCACGGTGATCGTGGGCTGCGGGCGAGTCGGCTCCAGCCTGGCGCGGCAGCTGAGTGAAGAGGGAGACGATGTCGCCGTGGTGGATTCCAGCGAGGCAGCCTTCAACCGGCTGGGCGAGGATTTTGCCGGCGATATGGTTTTCGGGTCGGCCGTCGATGAGGACATCCTCCGCCGGGCCGGGACGGACCGCGCCGAAGCCTTCGTTGCGGTGACCAACGCCGACACAACCAACATCATGGCCGCTCAGCTAGCTCAGCATGAGTTCGGCGTCAAGAAGGTGATCTGCCGGATCTACGACCCGGCACGCGCCGACCTGTACGCCGAGCTTGGCATCGAGACCATCTGCCCCACCACGGTCGGCGCGGACAAGGTCAAACGCTTTTTCGAGAAGGGGTGAGCGCGTATCGCTTCACCCGGATCGTCGGGTTCGCATCCATCGTGCTCGGCGTGCTCGTCCTGGCGCGTGACGTGATCGAGGTGCACTCGTTGCCCTATGGCGTCGCCGGCGTGGGCTTGCTGGCCTTCGGTGCCTGGCGCTTGCAAGCGGCCGACCGGCTGCACCATTGAACCTCGTCCTCAGCCCGCTCGGGATCACCCTGGCGGTCGCGTTCACCGTGGGGCTGGCCGGCACGCTCGGCTGGATGCTGCGGGTGCCGCCGCCGGCCCCGCGGGGCGCCACCAGCAGCGTGCGGTCGGTGGAAGCGATCCGCAAGGTGCTGGTTCCGATCCTGGATCTCGGCGCCTCGGTCCGCGCGGTCGAGCTCGCCGCCCGGCTGAACCAGGGACACAAGGCCGAGATGGTGATCGTCTACGTGCACGAAATCCCACTCCAGGCACCGCTCGCGATGCCCGAGAAAGATCCACGCATCCAGCGCGCGCTCGACGCCGCCGCCTTCATCGCGACGCAGCATGCCATCACGCCGCGCACCAAGGTCAACGTCGCCCGACAGGCGGGCCACCGAATCGTCGAAATCGCGCTGGAAGAGAACGCCGACCTGATCGTGATGGGGATCAGTCACCAGAACCGGCCGAATGAAAGCCCGCTGGGGAGAGTCGCCGAACACGTCGTCCGGAATGCCCACTGCGAGGTCGTCGTCGATCGTGTCCCGCGCCAGAAGGTCTCACTGATCCCGACCGAGTTCAGCTAGACGCCTGGTAAAAGACCAGCACGGTCGCGATCGCATTGCTCAATCCATGCAACAGGATGGTGTTGCTCAGCCAGCCGGTCCTGACGTAGATGACGGCCAGTACCGTCCCCATGTACATAAAGGTCGGCAAGAGGGCTGCGCTCACCGCGGGGCTGGCGTGGGCGAGGCCGAAGGCAATCGCGCTCAGCAAGACCGCCGCCCACAGCGGGACGCGGGTCCAAAGCAGCCGAAAGAGCATGCCGCGGAAGAACACCTCTTCGCAGATGGGAGCGGCGAACGCGGTTACGAGCAGCGCCAGGAGCAGGACGCCGATGCCGCCGGGGTGCTGCACGAAGATCAGCCGGCTGTTGCTCGGAACGACCCGGCCACCGTTGAAGAGCAGCGCTGACACAGCGGACACGATGATGATGCCCAGGTACCAGGGAATCAGCAGGAGCAGGGTCAGGCCGAGGTCGAGCGGCGTCGGCCAGCGAAGCCCGAGAAAGGCCAATGGAGCGCGCAGTCGCCGGAGCGCCACGACGATCCCTGAGCCGAAGGCGAGGTAGACGGCGAGCGCAGCGCTCAGCGAGATCGTCCCCAGGTTGGCGCGGTAGAAGCCGCGATTGCCGCGCGCCAGGCCGACCAGCACCGCAAACACGAGGATGATGCCGAGCACGGTGAAGGCGATCACCGGCAGGAGGTAGAGCCAGCGCAACCGGTCTGCCGCCTGTGGCGGTGCGGCCGGGGCCAGCCCTTCCATCGAGCTCATTATCGGCAGGCGGCGGAATCAGCCGGCGATGCGGTGGTTGATCCGATCGC
>VBFX01000220.1 GCA_005889395.1 Chloroflexota bacterium | reverse complement strand
CGGCCGCGGCAACATCAGCCTCTTCGGCGAGGAGCCGCTGCTCGAAGCGCAGCGCATGGCCGGCCAGATCAAGCAGGAAGGCGTTCGCGCGATGGTGATCGACTCGACGCGGGACTTCGGCAGCCAGCCGGGGTACCCGCGGAACCGGGTGACCAGCCTCTACGGCGCCTACGCCTTCAACGTGTGTGGCGACCTGGCGGAACGTCTCGGCGGACGCTACTACGGGCTGTTCGATCTCTCGCAAAATTCGATCGTCGACAGCGTCCAGCGTGAGATGCTTAGGACGGGTTCAGCCTGATGGAACGATTCGTCTACCCTTTCAGCGCCATCGTCGGCCAGGACAAGATGAAGCTCGCGCTCGTCTTGAATGCGATCCACCCGGCGATCGGCGGCGTGCTCATCCGCGGCGAGAAAGGCACGGGCAAGTCGACCGCAGTGCGAGCCCTCGCCCGTCTGCTGCCCGAGCTGACCGTCGTCGCGGACTGCCTCTACCGCTGCGATCCGGACGCACCCGAGTCACTCTGCTCGGATTGCCAGGACCGCCTGGCGCGCGGGGAGACCCTGCCTCGCGCCCGGCGCCGGATGCGCGTGGTCGAGCTGCCGATCAACGCCTCCGAGGATCGCGTTGTTGGAGCGATCGACATCGAGGCGGCCATCAAGAGCGGCGAGCGCCGCTTCGAGCCCGGCGTCCTCGCCGAAGCGAACCGCAACATCCTCTACGTCGACGAGGTCAACCTGCTCGACGATCATCTGGTCGACGTCCTCCTCGATGCGGCGGCCATGGGCGTGAACGTCGTCGAACGAGAAGGCATTTCGATCTGGCATCCGGCGCGCTTCATCCTGGTCGGCACCATGAACCCCGAGGAAGGCGACCTGCGCCCGCAGCTACTGGATCGATTTGGCCTGACGGTGGACGTCGAAGGCATCAAGGACATCGGGCAGCGCGTCCAGATCGTCGAGCGGCGAGAGGAATGGGAATCCCATCCGGCCGAATTCAGCGAGCGCTTCGCCGAGCAGGATGCCGAGATCGGGACCCGGATCGCCGAAGCGATCGTCCGGTTTCCCCATGTAGTCATGCCGGCAGGGATCCTGCGCGCGCTCGCCGAGCTCAATGTCAGTCTTCAGGTGGATGGCCACCGGGCCGACCTGGTCGGGCGAAAGGCTTCCCAGGCGCTGGCCGCCTACCGGGGGGTTCCTGAAGTCGGGGTCCCCGAGGTCAATGAGGTGGCCGAGATGGTCCTGGCGCACCGCGTGAAGGCCTCCGGGCGGCGGGAGCTCGGGAGCATCGCCCAGAACCTTCCCAGCGCCTCCAGGGCGTCCCGCAGCTAGCCCCAATTTGATATCGCGGCAGTCACGTGATATGGTAGAGCTACGCGAGTCAGGCGCTCAGGGAGGTGATCGGATGGTCAACGACCCAACGCTCGAACGCGAGGACGTCGGCGGTCGTGAACCGACGGATGACCCGGCTCAAGTAGACCCGCAGACCACGAAAGAGCGTCCTGAACGAGAGCTCGAGGCACCGGACTTTGCTCCGGACGTGCAACGAGATAAGTAGGCGCAGATGTGGTGTGGGCCGGCCGCGCGGCCGGCCTTTTTTATTTGCCCGATAAACTCCGTGGGTGTCCACGCCAACCCACCTGACTCGGGCGATCTCCGTCATCGCGCACGTCGATCACGGCAAGACGACGCTGTCCGACCGTCTTCTCGAGTACACGGGTACGGTCGCGCAGCGGGACATGGTCGAGCAGGTGCTCGACCAGCTCGACCTCGAGCGCGAGCGGGGCATTACGATCAAGGCGCAGGCCGTCCGGATGCTTTACAAGGCCGACGATGGCAACACCTACCAGATCAACCTGATCGACACGCCCGGGCACGTCGACTTCTCCTATGAGGTCTCGCGCGCGCTGGCTGCCTGCGACGGCGCGATCCTGGTCGTCGATGCCTCGCAGGGGATCGAGGCGCAGACACTGGCGAACGTGCACCAGGCCCTCGATCACCACCTGAAGATCGTCCCGGTCGTCAACAAGATCGACCTGCCGCAAGCCAACCCGGAGCTGGTGCGCGAAGAGATCGAGAAGGTCATCGGTCTGCCGGCCGAATCGGTCATCTTCGCCAGCGCCCGCCAGGGTATCGGCACCAAGGAGATCCTGGAGGCGGTGGTGCGCGAGGTCCCGCCGCCGACCGGCGATCCCGGCGCGCCGCTGCAGGCGCTCATCTTCGACGCCAAGTTCGACGCCTACCGAGGGATCGTCACGTACATTCGCGTGCTGGAGGGGACGCTTCGTCCGGGGATGCGCATCCTGATGATGCAAACGGGCAAATCGTTCGAGGTCGATGAGGTCGGCATCTTCCGCCCGGACCGCACGCCGGTCGAGGACCTCTCCGCCGGCGAGGTCGGCTACCTGATCGCCAATATCCGCAATGTGCGGGACTCGCGAGTAGGCGACACGGTCACGGACGAGGCACGGCCGGCGGCGGCGGCGCTACCCGGGTACCGGCACGTGACGCCGATGGTGTTCGCCGGCCTCTTTCCAACGGACACGGAACAGTATCAGCAGCTCAAGGAGGCGCTCGAGAAGCTCCAGCTCAACGACGCGGCGCTGGTGTACGAGCCGGAGACCTCGGCCGCTCTCGGCTTCGGCTTCCGTTGCGGCTTTCTTGGACTGCTCCACATGGAGATCGTCCAGGAGCGTCTCGAGCGCGAGTTCAACCTCACGCTGCTCGGCACGGCACCCACCGTCGAATATCGCGTCAAGCTGCGCAACGGCGAGGAGATCCCGGTCGACAATCCGGATCACCTGCCGGATCCCGCTGAGATCGAAGCGATCAGCGAACCGATGGTCACCGCGACCATCGTCGTGCCCAGCACCTACGTCGGCAACATGATGGAGCTCAGCCAGGAACGGCGCGGGCAGTTCCTCAACATGCAGTACGAGCCGGGCGACCGTGTCGTCATCACCTACCGCATGCCGCTCGCGGAGATCATCCACGACTACTACGACCAGCTCAAGTCGCGCAGCAAGGGCTATGCCTCCCTCGACTACGAGCTGGTCGGCTTTGAGGAGGCGAGTCTGGTCAAGCTCGATGTGCTCGTCGCCGGTTCGCCCGTCGACGCGCTGTCCATGATCGTGGACCGGAGTAAAGCGCAGCAGCAGGGCCGGCGCCTGGCGGAAAAACTGAAGACCCTCATTCCCCGACAGCTGTACGAAGTCCCCATCCAGGCCGCCATCGGCGGCAAGATCGTCGCTCGCGAGACCGTCCCGGCGATGCGAAAAGACGTCACCGCGAAGTGCTACGGCGGCGATGTGACCCGCAAGCGGAAGCTGCTCGAGAAGCAAAAAGAAGGCAAGAAGCGCCTCAAGCGGGTCGGCAACGTCGAAATTCCGCAGGAGGCGTTTATGGCCGTGTTGAGCCTGGACTGATGGAACGCATTCACAGCCTCTACCTGCACGTCCCCTTCTGCACCTGGGTGTGCAAGTACTGCGACTTCAACGCCTACGCCGTGCTCGAGGGCCTGATCCCTCCCTATGTCGAGGCGCTCAGCCACGAAATCGATATCGCCGGGACCGAGCTGCCCATCGGTCCGCTCGAGACGGTGTTCATTGGTGGCGGCACGCCAAGTCTGTTGACCGCTGCCCAGGTGCGGCAGGTGATGGAGCGAGTGCGGGCGATCGGCCTTGCGCCCGGTGCTGAGGTGACGCTCGAGGCCAACCCGAGCAATATCACCGGCCCGAACGTCGAGGGCTGGCTCGCCGCTGGGGTCAACCGCCTCAGCATCGGCGTGCAGAGCCTGCAGCCCGACGCGCTGCGTTTTCTCGAGCGGCTCCATTCGGGAATGGACGCGATCGCGGCCATCCAGGCAGCACGCGCCGGCGGCTTTGCAGATGTCAACGCGGACCTGTTATTTGGGGTACGCGGTGTGAACCTCGCCGCCTGGCTTGACACGCTGGAGGCGGTTCTCGCCGAAGGTGTCCAGCATCTGTCCGCCTATGAGCTCACCGTCGAGTCAGCAACCCGGCTGGGCCAGGAGGTGAGGACCGGTCTCGTCCGGATGCCCGATGCCGATGACCAGCTCGAGCAGTACTGGGCGGCGGCGGCACGGCTGGAGGCCGCGGGCTTGGCGCATTACGAAATCTCGAACTGGGCGCAACCCGGATACCGTTGCCGGCACAACCTCGCCACCTGGAACTATCACCCGTACCTCGGCTGCGGCGCTGGCGCACACTCGATGTTCCGCCTGGATGACGGACGTACGAAGCGCCGGTGGAACGTCAAGGGGCCGCACGCCTACATCAAGCAGACCTCCGAGACAGCTCGCGCGTTGGACGGCGCCGAGACCCTGTCACCCGAGCGCGCCCGCGGCGAAGCGGCCATGATCGGCGTGCGGTTACTCGACGGCACTGGCTCGGCACGTGATTTCCCCGAACAGCGACGGCACCTGGTTGGTGCGGGCCTGCTGCGCGAGGACAACCATCAAGTGCGCCTAACGCGTCGCGGGGTTGAACTGGCCAATCAGGTCGGGGCGGCCTTCCTCGTTGAAGTTGCGTCCCCCCAGCAGCGCAAGGGCTGAGCTTCCCGCAACCAGCGCGGCGATGACCAGCGCAATGGCCAGTCCGGTTCGCTCGCCGAGCCGCGCGGAGAGGATTTGGCCCAGGAGGCCACCGAGCAGCGAGCCGACGGGCAGCGCCCCGTAACCAATCACGCGCCCCGCGGCCCCCACCCGACCCATCAAGTGGGGGGCGATCCGGGTTTGCCGGAAGGTGGTGACGCTGACGTTCCAGGTCGTGTTGAAAAAGCCGCTGAGGATCAGCGCCCCGAGCAAGAGAGGAATCACCGGCAAGACGATTCCCGCTGGGATGAGGATGTAGGCGATGCCCTCGATGAACGTCGACAGCACGAGGGTCCGGTGGATGCCCAACCGATTCATGATGCGCCGGTTGTAGAGCGCGCCGACCAGGCTGGCCAGGCTGCCCACGGCGAAGCACACGCCAACGACGACGGGGGAGAGCCCCATCACCCGGTAGAGGAAGAGCAACTGCAGCGCGAGCGACATCAGGATGCCCACGTTGGAGATAGCGGCGCCGAGCGTGATGCGAACCAGCGCGCGGTCCCGTACCAGCACCCGGATACCCTCCGCGGCCTCACTCCGCAGGCTGCGGCGCGGTTTGACCGGTAATGCTGGCTCGTGAGCTGCCGTCGCGGCGATCAAAATCCCGGAAAGGAGAAACGAGATCGCGTCGACGATGATGGCAAAGGGCGCTGACACCAGCGTGATCAGCAGGCCCGCCAGTCCGGGCGCGCCCGTCGCGACCGCCTGCTGGGCTACCTCCAGTTTCGCGTTGGCATCGGCCCAGCCGTCGCGTGGCACCAGCGATGGCACGTGGGCGGTGGAGGCCAGATCGAAGAAGACGGTCATCGCTCCCACGAGTCCAGCCACCATGAGAAGTTGCAGCAGGCTAAGGTGACCCAGTGCGAAGACCAGCGGGATCGACCCGAGCAGCACGGCGCGCACAAGGTCGGTGGCGACCATGATCCGGCGCCGCCGAAGCCGATCGACCCAGACGCCCGCGAACAGCCCCAGCGCCGGCCAGGCGAGTGTGCCGGCAGCATTGAGAACGCCAACTTGTGCTGGCGAGGCCTGAAGAATCAGGATGGCTACCGTTGGCAGGGCCAGCACCGAGATCCGGTCGCCGGCGACGCTGATGGCACGGGCGGCCCAGAAAAACCGAAAGTCGCGGCACCGCAACGCACCTGACCATCTCAGCCGTTTGCGTCCCGGCTCGCGTTCGGTTTTCACCGAACGCAGCGTATCATGAGAGCTGAATAGATGGCGAATCCGCATCTGCGGCAGACGGCCAGCGCGCCCCCTCCCTTTAGCGCGTCCCTGAAATGGGGAACCGGCTATGAGGCGCTGCTTGCCCTGTCGATGTTTACCGGCGATGAACGGCAGGACTCCTACGACGTGGGGAAGGCCTGGTTCGTCAAGGCGCGGGCGGCGGCGTCCCCCCAGCTCGTCAAGGCACTCCGGGCGCTGCTCGGTACGGACGGTCCGCGCTGGTTCCTCATGCTCGGGATGGTCCACGAGGCGGGCGGCGCCCATGACGTCGCGCGCCTCCTATCGCACCTGCGCGGCAGCCGCCCGGACGACGTCCTGACCGCGCTGATTGGTGGGCGCCTGCCAGCCCTACGGACCGGTGACGGCCGGTCACTCGTGAAGTCGGCGCTTGCCGGTGACTCGAAGGGGCAGCTGGCGCTGGCCGAGCGGAGCCACGCGGGAAGTCCAGCCCTGATTCGACGCTTGATCCAGCGCGGCGCGACGGAGGTCAAGCAGCTGACCCTCGAGGTCATCGACCGCTTTAATCACGACGTCTTCAGTCCGATGGTGGACAACGCCGCCGCCCTCGAGGCCGACGTCAAGATCAAGGCGAAGGCGGCGCGGCGCATGTCTGCCCATCAGCTCGTCGACTTCGCAACTGGCGGGATTACCTACGAAGGCGAGGCCGGCATCGATCGGGTGCTGCTGGTTCCCTCGATCGTGACCCGGCCCTGGATCACCATCTCTGATTGGGACAGCACGAAGGTCATCTGCTACCGGGCCGCCCGGAGTGCAGAGGCGGCCGGCGGCGAGCCGGACCGTGACCTGGTACTCGTCTACCGAGCGCTGGGCGATGAAACGCGGCTCCGCCTCCTGCGTGAACTGGCGGCCGGCGATCGCCGTTTAGCGGAGCTGACGCAGGCCCTCGGCCTCTCCAAATCCACGCTTCATGGTCATCTGGCGGTGCTCCGGACTGCCGGGCTGATTCGGCTGAGTATCGGCGCGGACAAGAAATACGGTCTGCGACCGGGACTCCCGGACCTCAATCGCATTCTCGCCGAATACATCGGCCGAGCCTAGCACTCCGCAGTCGCACGAGCATCCCGCCGCGGGACTCCGATCTTTGCCATCACGCGCTCGAACAGGTCGTAGGGCTGTGCGCCCATCACCAGGTAGCGGTCGGCGATGACGTGCGCAGGGATGCCATTGATCCCAAGCTCCTCCGCCTCGAGACGGCGCGCATCGAGGTAGTCGCCGAACCGGTCCGCGTCGACGGCGGCTTCCATGCCGGCGACGTCCACGCCAGCGCGTGCCGCGACATCCCGCAGGACCGTGATGTCGGAAACGTCGCGCCCCACGTCCCAGTAGGCCTTGAGGAGCTCGTGGTGCATGGTGTCAAAGCGTCCCTGTTCGCGCGCGAATTCAGCCGCCTGCAAGGCTGGGCGGGAGTTGATCAGGCGCTCATGGCGGGTGAGATGGAGGCCCGCCGCCGAGGCCATCCGATCGACCCCCTCCTGGGCCCTCGCCATATAGGCGGCAGGGAGGACCTCTTCGCGCCTACGCCCTTCCGGCGGGATCTCCGGGTGCAGTTCGAACGGCACCCACTCGATCTCGACGTCGTATTCCCGGGCCAGCCGTGTGACTCCGACCGAGTCGATGTAGCAGAAGGGTCAGACGTAGTCGGAGTAGATCCGCACCGGGGTGGGCATGAAGCGAGGATAGCCGGTACAATCCGAGTTAGCACTCGCGGATCGAGACTGCCAATCATGCTGGAGCCCACGCCGCTCGACGAGCGCAAGCAGCAGATCCTGAAGGCCGTCGTCTCCGACTACACCGTGACGGGGATGCCGGTCGGTTCTCAGGTGCTGGCGGCCAAGTACTTCATCGCGCTCTCCTCGGCGACCATCCGCAACGAGCTGGCCGACCTGGTCGGCACCGGGTATCTGCAGCAACCGCACACGTCGGCCGGCCGCATCCCGACTGACCGCGGCTACCGGTATTTCGTCGATTTCCTCATGGATGCGGAGGCCGCCTCGCCCACGATTCGGCGGACCGTCAAACAGGAGTTCGAAAGCGCGCCGCGCAGCGTCGATGGCATCCTGGAGAAGGCGGCCATGGTGCTGTCCCAGGTCACCGAGAACGTCTCGCTGGTCACCGCTCCCGAGGTCAGCGAGTCTCGGATCAAGCACATCGATCTGGTCTCGCTCGAGCCGCAGTCGGTGCTGATCATCCTCGTGCTGGAGGGCAACCTCATCAAACAGCAGGTCGTCCATCTCGAGCGGGCCACCACCCAGGAGGACCTGAGCCGGATGGCCGCCATGCTGAACCAGAAGGTCAAGGGTCAAACCGCCGACGAGCTTTCTGGGCGCCTGGATCAGCTCGGCCCAGACCGGGCTGAGCAGCGCCGGATCCTCGAGCGGCTGATCGAATCGATCACCACCCATCAGGCGCAGCGACAAACGGTCGTCCTGCATGACGGCGTGCGCAACCTGCTTCGCCACCCAGAGTTCGTTGAGGTTGGCCGCCTGGAAGAGCTCATGGAACTGCTCGAGCAGGGCGCCCAGCTGGCGACCATCCTGCAGCAGGTGGAGTTCGACAAGGATGTCGAGATCGTCATCGGGCGCGAGAACACCAGCAGCGGGCTGCGCGAATGCAGCCTGGTGCTGACCACCTACAAGATGGCCGATCGGGTGCGCGGCACGATCGGGGTGATCGGGCCGACCCGCATGCACTATGGCCAGGTGGTGGCACGCGTTCGGCTGGTGAGCCACGCCACCTCCGAGGTGCTCGCCCACCTCGGCAACTGATTCGTCGGCCTGGCCTATGGGTAAAAAGCAAGACATGCCACCTCAGCACCGATCCCCCGACCAGCCGGAGCCAGGCGGGCAAAAGGGCCGCCCTGGCGTTGTCGACTCCAGGGCCAGCTCCGCCGTCGATGCCGAGCAGGGGGCGAGTCAGGTGCAGCCCGCCGTCGATCCCGAGCTGCAGGCGGCGCGCGACGAGGTGCAGGCGAACTTTGCGCGCTATCAGCGGCTCGCTGCTGACTTCGAGAATTACAAGCGGCGCACCCGCCAGGAGCTCGCCGACCGCACGCAGTATGCCAACGAGGAGCTGCTGCGCAAGCTGCTTCCCATCTTGGACAACCTGCGCCGCGCCCTGGACCATGCTCCCGAAGGCATCGACCAAAACTGGTTCGACGGTCTGCGGATGGTGGTACGCCAGTTCGAGGACACCCTCCAGGCGCAGGGCCTTTCGCCGATTCCGGCGGTCGGTGAAAAATTCGATCCTTCGCGGCACGAGGCAATTGCCACGGAGGAGACCGACGAGCACGAAGAGGGCACGATCGTCGAGGAAATGCAGCCCGGTTACCGGCTTCACGAGCGCGTGCTCCGTCCGACGCTGGTGAAGGTTGCTCACCCTCGCGCGTTAAAGTCCTAGCACCAACGTATGGCGATCAAGCGGGACTACTACGAGGTCCTCGGCGTTTCTCGGACGGCCACCGCCGAAGAGTTGAAGCGCGCCTATCGCAAACTGGCGCTCCAGTTTCACCCCGACCGCAATCCGAACGATCCGCAATCCGAGGCGCGCTTCAAAGAGATCAACGAGGCCTACGAGGTGCTGAGCGACCAATCCAAGCGTCAGCGCTATGACACCTTTGGCCATGCCGGTACCCAGGGGATGCCTGGTTTCGACTTCGGTGGCGCCGGGTTCGGCGGCATCAACGATATCTTCGACATGTTCTTCGGCCAGGCAGCCGCCGGACGCGGGCGGACCGGTCCGCGGCGGGGCGCCGACCTTCGACTCGACCTGCGGCTGACGTTCGAAGAAGCGGTTTTCGGCGTCGAGCGCGAGCTGACCATTCCACGAGCCGAGTCCTGCTCGGCCTGCCAGGGAACCGGCGCCGAAACGGGCACGTCGCCGCAGACCTGCCCGCAGTGCCGCGGCGCCGGCCAGGTGCGGCGGGCGACGCAGTCGATCTTCGGTCAGATCGTCAACGTCGCCACCTGCCCGCGTTGCAACGGCGAGGGCAAGGTCATCGAGAAACCCTGCCGGACCTGCGGTGGCAGCGGTCACCGCCCCGGCGAAAAGAAAGTGCGGGTCAGCATCCCGGGCGGCGTCGACAGTGGCTCGCAGATTCGCCTCACCGGTGAAGGCGAGATCGGTCCGCGTGGGGGCGCCGCTGGTGACCTGTACATCGTCATCCAGGTGAAGCCCCACGCGGTGTTGAAGCGAAACGGTACCGACGTCGTCTATGAGCTGCCCCTGAGCGTGGCACAAGCCGCCCTGGGCGACACGGTGGAAATCCCAACCGTGGACGGTCCCCAGCAGATCGACATTCCGCCCGGGACGCAATATGGAAAGACGATCCGAATCCACGGTCGTGGCGTCCCGCACGTGCGAACCGGACGTCGCGGCGACCAGCTGGTCTTTGTCCGAGTCGTGATTCCCACCAACCTGACCGAGGAGCAGAAGCAGGCGTTGCGCCAGCTGGGCGGCGTCAGCGGCAAACCGCAGCAGATCGAGAAGGGCTTTTTCGACAAGTTCAAGCACGTCATCGGGCTCGAGTAGCCAGCCTCTTAAGGTTCCGTAGACTAGGCGCGGTGTCGACGGCGTTTCGCATTGTCCTGTTGATCGCCGCGGCCGCCGTCGTGATCGCCCTGCTGATCGGCCCAGCTTGGCGCGGCAGCTTCTACCGGAGCTGGCTGCGGCCGCGCCTGGTCGCGATCGGGGTGCTGATCGCGCTGATGGCCGCCGGCGAGTACCTCTATCGCATCATCACCGCGATCAAGAGTCGATGATGGGGCGCTCCTTCCACGTCACCTTCGTGCGGAGCGGGAAGACGGTCGACGTGGCCGAGGACGAAGGCATCCTTGGCGCCGGGCTGCGGGCCGGCCTCCCGCTGGCCTTCGATTGCCGAAAGGGCCGCTGCAAGACCTGCATGGTCAAGGTTGATGGGATCATCGACCAGACTGATGCGTGGTTGATCAGTAACGAGGAGTTGGCGGAGGGTTACGCACTGATCTGCGTCGGCAAACCGCGCAGCAACCTTCGAGTCCACGCCTGATGCGCTTCACCATCATCGACCTCCTCATCGTGGTGACGCTCGTGTTCGCCGTCAGCAGCGGCTATCGGCGCGGCTTCTGGCTCTCGCTGGCTCAGTACGCCGGGCTCGTTCTCGGTGTCGTCATTGGTGCCGCCCTGGCGCCGGTCCTGATGGACGCGCTCAACCTTTCTGACGGGACCTGGCGTTCGCTGGTGGCGGTGCTGGTGCTGGTCGTGCTCGGCGCCGCCGGCAGTAGCGTGGGCTACTGGGTTGGGGAACCGATCCGCCTCCGGCTGCTGGCGCGCCCGCAGAGCGGCCGGATCGACAGCATTGCCGGCGCCGCCTTCTCCGCCCTCGCGCTGCTCTCGGTCTCCTGGTTCCTCGGGCTGAGTCTTGCCCGGGTTCCCACGCCCCAGGTGGCGAGCGCGATCCAGCGGTCAGCCATCCTGCGGACCCTGGATTCCGTGTTTCCCAAGCCGCCGGCCTTCCTGGCGCGGGTCGAGGCGATCATCGCGGGTGTCAACTTCCCGGCCGCGTTCGCCGGGCTGGAGCCGATTGCCCCATCTCCCCAGCCGCTTCCAGCCTCGGTCAATACGCCCGGCATCCAGGCCGCCGCCTCGGAGACATTGAAGATCCGGGGCTTCGGCTGCGGTGGCATCGTTTTCGGTAGTGGTTTCCCGGTCGGTCCCGGCATGGTGTTGACGAATGCCCACGTGGTGGCGGGCACGCAGGGGACGACGGTGCTGAATGCCAGCGGGCGCGGCCTGAGTGCGCGGGTCGTCCTCTTCGACCCCGGACGTGATGTAGCCATCCTCTACGTGCCGCGGCTCGCCCTGGTGCCCCTCAGCCAGGCGGCCGCGCACCCTGGCACCCAGGGGGCCGCGATCGGCTACCCGGGCGGTGGTGGCGAGCAGGTGAAGCCGGCGGTGGTCAACCGCCAGGTGAGAGCGGAGGGCCGTGACATCTACGGACAAAATCTGGTGGTGCGGAGCATCTGGATCACGCAAGCCGAGGTCCAGCCGGGGAACTCGGGCGGACCATTGGTGAACCTCGACGGCAATGTCGTGGGCGTCATCTTCGCCGCCTCCACCAGCCAGCCGGGTCAGGCGTACGCGCTTACCGACGCCGAGGTGCAACCGGACATCGATCAGGCCCAGGGACGGACCGAGGCGGTCTCGATCGGGCCCTGCGCCATGTAGGCGTCTAAGGGCTGGACTGCGGCGTCGGCGTCGGAACGTTCTGCTGGCCCTGGATCGTCATCTCGCCGGAGATCAGGAACGGTCCCCGGCTGTTCTCACGGATGAAGCCCATGGTCACCATCATCAGCATCGTGAAGACGGTCATCAACATCAGGATTCGCTGCTCACCACGCCGCGCCGTGCCCCAGACCACACCCGGCAGGCCGCGCAGGTACCAGACCACCGCGGCGATCGCGATCAGCGTGTAGAACATCAGCGCCAGCACCTTCCAGGGAATCATCGACCCCAGGGGATTGATCAGGCCGCCTTCCCAGAAGGGGCGGTTGAGGCCCGCGGCGGCCACCGTCTCATAAGAGAAGCCGAGGGCGTAGGGCTGGGCCGCGAGCAGCGTCGTCAACACCATGCCGACCGCCAGCAGTTTCAGGATCCCCGACCCCGGCGCCTCGTCGGTTCGTAGTCGACGGGCGAAATAGAGGGTGGCGGTGAGGAACATGATCCCGAGCAGGGTGATCTGCCAGAGGAAGACCGGGCTGAGCGAGCCGAACATCATCTTGTACCAGCTGCCATAGCTGTGCAGCTGGACCTCCTTGGCATAGGAGTAGCCGACCACCGGCTGGAGCAGCGTCATGGAGACGCCCCACAGCAGCCCAAAACTCCCGGCCCAATCGTAGAACCGCCTGTCCTCGGAGGTTTTTGCCCGAAGGTAGCGGATGGCGCAGAAGCCCCCGAAGGCGAAGCCGATATAGGCGAGGTTGCCGACCGTCCGATGCACCGTCAGCGGGTACGACGTCGGGTTGAGGGCGAGCCGGACGGGATTCTGGGGGTTGCTGGGGGTCAGCATGTAGCTGGCGATGACGTCGATCATGTAGACCTGCAGGAAGGAGGCGACCGCCAGCAGGCCGCCGATCGCCATGTGCACGCCTTTGAAGGCGCGCATCGGTTCCCAGGTGTAGTACCAGAGATAGGCGAGGCTGACTTGCAGGACGAAGGTCCAGGCCTCGATGAACAGCGGCCACCACCCGATCGTCACGATCGTGGTCCAGAAATGACCCCAGAAGCCGACGAGCAACACCGTGATCAGCAGGATCGCGATCGTGGAGCTGACACTGAAGTAATAGGTGATGAAACGGCCCAGCCCGTGGGCGAGGCGGTCGTAGTTGCGTCGCTGCCGGACGTAGCCGAGGAACTCGATCGCCGGCCCCAGCTCAGCGGCACCGCTGACGAGCCCCGCGATCAGGATGTGCAACGAGAACAGGCTGCCGATCGCGATCTGGGCGCCGACGATGTTGCGGCCCTGGGGGGGCTGCGCCGGCAGCTGCGTCTGCAGCGCGTGGAACGTCGGGGCGATCAGGGCGAGCAGGGCGCTCACAGGTTAAAGAGCCGGCCCGAGCCGAGCAGGGTCAGGATGACGACAAACAGCACCGCGAAAGCGCCGGGCACCATCACCGCGGGACGTTCGAAGGGGTTGCGTTCGGGGCCGCGATCGATGAAGGGCAGTGCGAGCAGCAGCAGCACGCCGCCGGTCGGCAGGACGAGCACCAGGGGGATCAGCTGTTGTGGCACCAGTACGAGGAGTTCATCGAGGGGCAGGAAGAACCATTCGGGCACCGGGGTATAGCTCGTCGTCGCCGGATCGGCGATTGCCTCGAGCGGCGCACCGATCGCAACCGCCAGGATGAAAACGACGACGACCAGCGCCGCCGAGACGATCCCATCCTTGAAGGTCTGATGAGGATAAAAGTCCTCGGTCTGCAAGGGCGCGGCCCAGAGCTCCTCGGAGGGCGCGGCCGGATAGGGTGGCTCGATCGGTCGCTGGGCGGGCGCAGGTGGAACGTCGACACCTTCGCGGCTCTTGTATGCACCGCGATAGTTGATGTACGAGCCGAACTCTCCGTGTTTGCGAAGCAGCGCCAGGTGGGCGCCGATGAGCGGAAAGAGGATAGCGGGCAGCAGCCACACGTGGATGCCGAAGGTCCGGCTCAACGTGATCGGCCCCACCGTGTCGGCGCCGCGCCAGAGGGCGCGGATGAACGATCCGATGAACGGGGTGTAGGCGGGGATGTTGCTCACCAC
>VBFX01000219.1 GCA_005889395.1 Chloroflexota bacterium | reverse complement strand
CGCGACTTCCCAACGCACCGGGCACTGCATGTGCGTGCAGACGTTGGAGAAGACTTTGGTGTTATCGCCGGACTTGACCACGTACACCGCCAGGTTCGATTCGGCCGTCGTCCACGCATCGAGCGGGAAGGCGACTTCGAACTTGGTCGGCTCGCCGTCCGGGACGCCCGAGATATCGCCGACTTTTCGCCAGACCACCTGTTGCTGTCGGAAGAGCGGAGAAATCAAGAACCCGACGATTGGAATGCCGAGCAGCACCGCCACGACGGCGCCCGAAACCTGGGTGCCCAGGAGGCCGAACTGGCGGCGGCTCAGCCGCCTTGGATCACGATGCGCCATAGCGGATAAACCCGTAGAGGACGCCCGCTGTGCCCAGCACGATGAACAGCAGCACCACCGTCACGGCGCCGCCGACCAGCCAGAAGGTGAGAGAGGTCTGATCGCGCGCCTGGCGAAACCAGCGCACCAGCCCGAAGACGACGATGCCGACGAAGAGCAACGTAACGCCGATCATGACGGCCGAGATCAATGCCAGGTAAAAGAAGGTCTGAAGCGAGCCCATTACGGATAGAAGCCTTTCGAGGGGGACTGAAAGATCCCGTAGCTGTCAGACTCCTTCATGACGCCGTAGATGGTGTAGTCGCTCCGCGCTGTCGTCCGGATGACGCCCATCAGCAGGAACAAGAGCAGTGCGCTGGCGCCGGTCACGGCGAGCGTCACCTGGCTGGAGCGTCGAAGATCCGGCGTCCTGGTCCGGGCTCGGGGCCGCGAGAGGAGCCAGTGGAGGAGGCTCAGTAACACCGCAGCGCCGAGCGCCAGGTAGCGCAACCAGAACAGACCTTTCGGGTATAGCGCGGCCGGCGCCATCGTGATCAGCGATGGCACGGCCACCAG
>VBFX01000032.1 GCA_005889395.1 Chloroflexota bacterium | reverse complement strand
TGATGGCCGATGCGGCGTATGCGCCGCTCGTCTACTTCAAGGGCGAATTCCTCTTCAAGCCCTATCTGCAGGGCGCCGGCTCGAACAACTTCAACGACTTCTACTGGAACGAGATGAAGATCGGGTCCCACTAGTCGAGGAAGGGTCCGGGGGCGCTTCGAAACGAGGCGCCCCCGTTTTCTTTTAATCTGAGTTCCCCATGTTCACCCGGGGCGCGCTCCTCTACATCGGCCAGCGGCTGGTCCTGATCGTCTTCACGGCCGTCGCCGTCTCCTCGATCGTCTTCCTCGGCGTCCACCGCCTCCCGGGCGACGCGCTGCTTAACGAGCGGCGCCCGGACCCGGCCGCCGAGGCCGCGCTCCTCCATTACTACCATCTCGATCTTCCCCTGCCGGAACAGTACGTTCGATACGTCACCGGCCTCCTCCACGGCGACCTCGGCGAGTCGTACGTCAACCGGGGCGTGCAGATTATGCCGCTGCTGTTGCGTGAGGCCCGGGTAAGCGCCGAAGTCGGCGCGGCGGCGATCGTCTTCACCGTGGGCATCGGCATCCTGCTGGGGGTGATTGCCGCGGTGCGGCAGAACACCTGGGTCGATTACCTGGCCACCACCACCTCGGTGATCGGCTACAGCATGCCCAACTTCGTCATCGCCTCGCTGCTCTTCCTGCTCTTCGGTATCGGGCTCTATGCGTGGACCGGAGGTGCCCTCTATTACAACTCCGGCTGGACCGGCACCTACGGGACGTTCGACCAGATCCTGATTCCCGGTTTCGCCCTGGGTTTCCCCTATGCCAGCATCGTCGCCCGCCTAACCCGGGCGAGCATGCTCGAGGTTATCCGCCAGGACTATGTTCGCACCGCCCGCGCCAAGGGCCTGACGAGCCGGGTCGTCGTCATCCGCCACGCGCTGCGCAATGCGCTGATCCCGGTCGTCACCATCCTCGGGCCGCTGGTGATCGGCATCGTCACCGGGAGCGTCGTAATTGAAAACATCTTCGGCATCCCCGGACTGGGCAAGGAGTTCGCCACCAGCATCCTGAATCGCGACTACAACATCGTGATCGGCCTCTTCACCTTCTACGCCATCATCATCGCGCTCGCGAACCTGCTCGTCGACCTGCTGTACACGGTCATCGACCCACGGATCCGGTACTGAGGGATGGCGACCGCCCCCGGCATCACGGAGAAGTACCTCGAGGAAACGCTCGCGCACGAGCAGACCAGCCTCTGGGGCGACGCCTGGCGCCGCCTCCGTCGCAACCGGTTGGCGCTGGTCAGCTCGGTCTTCCTCACGCTGCTGATCGTGGTAGCGATCGTCGCCCAGTTCTGGACGCCGTACTCCTATTTCACGCAGGGATTAGGGCCCATCTACCAGGGGCCGACCGCGCAGCATTGGTTAGGCCTCGACCAATCGGGCCGCGACATCCTGAGCCGGATCATGCTGGGGGCGCAGATCTCGCTCAAAGTGGGCATCGGCACCCAGCTGGTCGTCATCGTGGTCGGCGTCGTCATCGGGTTGGTTGCCGGCTTCTACCGCGGCTTCGTCGACACCATCATCTCCACGGTAATCAATATCTTCTACGGTATCCCCGACCTCTTGGTCGCGCTGACCCTGGTCCTCCTCCTGGGGCGATCGCTTGGCATCATCATCTTCGCCATCGCATTCACCCAGTGGATGAACATGGCCCGGCTGGTGCGGGGCCAGACGCTGGCCTTACGCGAGCGCGAGTTCGTGGAGGCCGCCCGCTCCGGGGGCGCCAAGGCGAACCGGATCATTTTTCGCCACATTCTGCCCAACGCACTGGGGCCGATGATCGTCCAGGCCACCATCGGCGTCCCCATGGCGATCCTCTTCGAAGCCTTCCTCAGCTTTCTCGGCCTCGGCGTCCCGCCGCCCACCCCGTCCTGGGGCGCGATGGCGGCGGACGGCTTCCATGCCATCCGCATCTCGCCCCACATCGTGCTGGCGCCGGCGATCGCGCTCTCGCTGACGCTGATGGCGTTCAACTTCCTGGGCGACGGCCTGCGCGACGCGCTCGACCCGAGGCAGAAGCGATGAGCCAACCGGTGCTGCAGATCAAGGACCTCAAAACGCAGTTCTTTACCGACGACGGCGTGGTGCAGGCCGTCGACGGCGTCAGCTTCGACCTCCATCCGGGCGAGACCCTCGGGATCGTGGGCGAGTCCGGCTGCGGCAAGAGCGTGACCGCGCTGTCGATCCTTCGCCTGGTGCAGGAACCCGGCCGGATCGTCAACGGCCAGATCCTCTTCCGGGGCGACGACATCGTCACGATGTCGGACGACGAGGTTCGCGAGATTCGCGGCAAAGACATCGCGATGATCTTCCAGGATCCCCTGAGCAGCCTCAACCCGGTGTTGACGGTCGGCTTCCAGATCGAGGAAGCGATCGAGGCGCACCGCAAGGTGCCGAGCAAAATGGCGCTGAGCCGGGCGGTAGAGTTGCTCAAACAGGTGCGGATCCCGGCGGCGGAGTCCCGGGTGCGCGACTATCCGCACCAGTTCAGCGGCGGCATGCGGCAGCGGGCCATGATTGCCATGGGACTGGCCAACGCGCCATCGATCCTGATCGCCGACGAGCCGACCACCGCGCTCGATGTCACGGTGCAGGCCCAGATCCTGGAACTGCTGCGCGACCTGAACCGCGACCTCAAAACCGCCATCATCCTGATCACCCACAACATGGGGGTGGTCGCCAGCCTCTGCACTCGGGTCCTCGTGATGTACGCCGGGCGGGTCGTCGAGCAGGGACCCGTGGAGCGGATCTTCAAGGATCCCCAGCACCCCTATACCTGGTCGCTGCTGCAATCGATCCCACGCCTGGACTCGGACCGGCACGATCGCTTGCTGTCCATCGAAGGCTTCCCCCCGGACCTCATCCGTCCACCGCGCGGCTGCCGCTTCAACCCGCGCTGCCAGTTCCGGGTCGACCGCTGCCTCCACGATGATCCGGCCCTGATGAATGTCGGACCGGACCAGGACGCGGCCTGCTGGGTGACAATGCGACGGGCGCTGGCGCCCAACGGAGAGCTGCGTGGCTAACCGGACGCCGTTGCTGCGGGCCGAGAACGTCGTGAAGCACTTCCCCGCCGGACTGGGTACCAGCGTCAAGGCGGTCGAGAACGTGAGCCTCGAGATCTACCCCGGCGAAACGGTCGGCCTGGTGGGTGAGTCCGGTTGCGGAAAGTCGACGTTGGGGCGCCTCATCACCCAGCTGCTGCCGGTCACGTCCGGCAACATCTTCTTCGACGGAGTCGACCTCACCAAGCTGCGTGGCGAGAAGCTCCGGCAATACCGCCGCCAGCTGCAGATGATCTTCCAGGATCCGTACTCGTCACTCAACCCCCGAATGACGGTGGGCGACATCATCGCCGAGCCACTGGAGAACTTCGGCCTGCTGCGCGGGCGCGCGAAAGACCAGCGTGTCCAGGAGCTGCTCAAGATCGTCGGCCTCAACCCGTATTTCAATAACCGTTACCCGCACGAGTTCAGTGGCGGCCAGCGCCAGCGCATCGGAATCGCCAGGGCCCTCGCGCTCCGGCCGAAGCTGATCGTCGCGGACGAACCGATCTCGGCGCTCGACGTCTCCATCCAGGCGCAGATCATCAACCTGATGGAGGACCTGCAGAAAGAATTTCAATTGACCTACCTGTTCATCGCCCACGACCTGTCGGTGGTCCGCCACATCAGCGATCGCGTGATGGTGATGTACCTGGGGAAGATCGTCGAAGTCGCCGACAGCGTCGAGATCTACCGCAATCCCCGTCATCCCTACACCAAAGCGCTCCTCTCCGCCATCCCGATCCCCGACCCGGAGGTCCAATCGAAGCGGCGGATCGTTGCGCTGGCGGGAGAGATCCCCTCGCCGGTCAACCCGCCCTCGGGCTGCCGCTTTCATACCCGCTGCCCGATCGCCCAGCTGCCGACGCCCTGCGCCGACCAGGAGCCGCCGCTGGAGGTGAAGGCACGCGACCACCGTGCTGCCTGCTTTTTCTCCGAGAAAGTCCCGATCGCCGTCTAGCTCAGGCCGCGGGCCCATGATCTCCCGCGGCCGCCGCCGGTCGTTCCAACGCCGGGTCCTCGACTGGTATGCGGCCCACGGGCGCGATCTGCCCTGGCGGCGGACCCGAGATCCTTACGCCATCCTCGTATCCGAAATACTCTCGCACCAGACGCAAATCGCGCGCGTCCTGCCCGTCTATGAACGCCTCCTCGGGCGATATCCGACGGTCACGGCACTCGCCAGGGCGCCGCTGGCCGAGGTCAAGGCCATCACCGACCCGCTGGGTTACAAGATTCGTGGCCGGTGGCTCCACACGGTGGCGCTTCGGGTCGCGGACCGACCCGGCGGCACCTTTCCGGACACGCTGGACGAGTTGCGCAGCCTTCCTGGCATCGGGCGCTACACCGCGGGCGCAGTGATGAACTTCGCGCACCATCGCGATGCGCCGGTGCTTGACACCAACGTCGCACGGCTGCTGCGCCGGTACTTCAGTGTTGTCACCACGCCGCGGGCGCGGACGCAGCAGCTGTGGTCCCTGGCCACCGCCGTGATTCCGAA
>VBFX01000031.1:3932-8658 GCA_005889395.1 Chloroflexota bacterium | reverse complement strand
GTGCGCGAGGTCGACCAGGTGGCGCTCCGGCCGCATCCGTGGGAGTTCTACCTGTACCACGACATCTAGTTCGTCCTTGTCGATCTGTTCGCGCGTTCGCCGTTGAGGCGGCTGTCACTCGCCCTGACAGCCGCCGTTAGATACTCAGAAGAAGAGGAGCACCGTCATGGAGGACAATTCCGTACAGCGCGATAAGCCCTGGAGACCCGGCGATTACCCGCGACCCGGCCCGTCGTGGGATGAGACGGGTCCCATTGAGGACGTGCGGCCACAAGGAGTGCCCAACGGCGAAGACTGAAGCGGCGGCCGGCCGCGCGACCTCGCAGACTATCGAGCGGACGCTGGAACGCCTCAGCGAACGATCGATCCGCTTCCTGGACCTGCGCTTCGTCGACGTGCTTGGCACGGTGAAGAGCATCACGATTCCAGTGCATCGGCTGCCGCATGCCGTGCGCAACGGCGAGTGGTTCGACGGCTCATCCGTCGAGGGCTTCGCCCGCGTGTTCGAGAGCGACATGTTCCTTCGCCCAGATCTCGACACCCTCACGATCGGGGAGGCCGAGGCTGCACCGGGGGCCCAGGTGATCTGCGACCTCATGACGCCTGAGGGCGAGCGCTTCGCCGGCGACCCACGTGGCGTGCTGGCGCGAGCCCTGGCGGAGGCGGCCGCCCTCGGCTTCGACTACTCGGTCGCGATGGAACTGGAGTTCTTCCTCCTGAACACCGACAGCGCGACCGGCGGGGTGCGACCCGGGCGCCACGACCGCGCCAGCTACTTCGATCATCCGGTTGACGTCGGCAGCGACGTTCGGCAAGAGATCGTGGGCGCGCTCGACCGCCTGGGGATCACCGTCGAGGCCAGCCATCACGAGGTCGCGGCCGGGCAGTACGAGCTGGACCTCGCGCTCAGCAACGCCATGAAGAGCGCGGACCAGCTGGTCACCCTCAAGCACGCGGTCAAGGCGGTTGCCCAGCGCCGCGGCCTGCTGGCCACCTTCATGCCCAAACCGATCTTCGGCGCGGCAGGGTCGGGGATGCATACGCACCAGGTCCTGACCGAAGCCGGCAAGGACAGCAACGCGTTTTACGACCGCGCCGACCAGTACCAGCTGTCGACCGTCGCCAAGCATTTCATCGCCGGCCAGCTGGCACATGCACGGGCGCTCTGCGCGCTGGTAGCACCGCTGGTGAACTCCTACAAGCGCTTCGTCCCCGGCTTCGAGGCACCCGTCGCGATCAGCTGGGCGCAGATGAATCGTTCGGCGCTGATCCGCGTGCCGCGCGCCGGCAGCGGCGATCGCGGGTCCGTCCGGATCGAGTTCCGGGCCCCGGATCCCTCCTGCAACCCGTACCTGGCTTTCGCCGCCATGCTCCACGCCGGCCTCTCCGGGATCCGCCAGAAGTTGCCCCTGCCGCCTCCGGTCGAAGAGAACCTCTACGCGTTCGATCCCGAGCGGCTCGCCCGCCACCAGCTCGGCCATCTCCCCGCCTCGCTCGCCGACGCCCTGAAGGACCTCCGCCAGGACGAAGTGATGCGCGATGCGCTGGGTGTCCATCTCCTCGAACGTTTCATCGAGGCGAAGGAGATGGAGTGGCAGAGCTATGAGAAGCAGGTCACCGCGTGGGAGCTCGACGCCTACCTCGAGGCTTACTAGCCGGCTTCACGGTCCCCTTCCGCTCGCGATCGCCGTCGTTCTCATCCCGCCGGCCGGTTTCTATGTGATCGAGGCGTTCATCGCCCCCAACCCGCTGCTGCGCATCGTGCTCCGAAGCCTGCCGGTGCTCCCGATCGCGATCTGGACACTCTGGTTTGAGCATGCACGACCACTCGAACGGCAACGGCCGGCGCTACGCCTTGCGGGTCGAATCCTGCTTCTCGTCCTGGTCATGGCCTTTGCCGTCGCGATCCTCGGCATCGGCCTCAACTGGCTTTATGATCCGGACCGTTTTGTCTAGCCTAGAATGGGCGCCTGATCCGCCAGTGTTAGATAAGGAGGTTGGCAATGGCTCACCATCTGAAAGATCTGACGATCGAACTGGACGAAAAGGTCGGCACCGTGGCGGCTGCGGCTGAAGCGCTGGGCAAGGCAGGCGTCAACATCGAGGGGATCTGCGGATTCGTCGTAGGCGGCAAGGGCGTCGGCCACGTGCTGGTCGAGGACGCCGGCAAGGCGCGTCAGGCATTGCAAAGCGCGGGCGCTCGCGTCACCGGCGAGCAAGACGTCCTGGTTCTGGACATCGAGGACAAACCGGGCGCGCTTGGCAAGCTCACCCGGAAGATCGCCGACGCCGGCGTCAGCCTGAACGCCGTCTACCTGGCGACGAAGACGCGTGTCGTGATCGGCGCGGCGGATATCGAGAAGGCGCGCGCTGCCGCCGGCGAAGGCGCCGCCAGTCGCCGATAGTCCAGCACGAAGCCGAGGCATGACGTCAATCGGGAGCCGGACAAGGAGAATCACATGTCAGCTGAACAGAACAAAGCGATCTCACGGCGCATTCCTTTTGAGGTGTTCTCGGAGGGGCGCCTCGAGGTGGTCGATGAAATCCTTGCGCCCGACTTCACCGATCACAGTGAGCTTCCCCCGGGCATTCCCGCCGGTCGCGAAGGTATCAAGGCAATCGCATCGGCGTTGCGCCAAGGATTTCCCGACCTCAAGTACAGGCTCGAGCTCCAGATCGCCGAGGGCGAGTTCGTGGCCAGCTATGTGACGGTCACCGGGACGCACAAAGGTGAGATCTTTGGCATGCCCGCTACTGGGAAGCACGCGGAATGGGCGGAGTCACATATCGTGAAGGTGGTCAACGGCAAGATCACCGAGCACTGGGGAATCGGAGATCAGCTAGGGATGCTTCGGCAACTCGGCCTTGCCCCGGCCCCGAAAGCGGTAGCCGCCCGCTAGAGACGAATCGCGTGAGAGGGGTGGTCGCGAGGCCGCCCCTTTTACGGACCAGCAAACGCTGGCTAACGGGAAGGCGCGCCCCGCCGATGGCGAAGGTGCCACCAGTCTTCGATAAGGATGGCCCAGCGCTGGTGGTCACCGATCTCGATCGCCTTCCTTTGATCAGAGGTGGGCACGCCGTGCCCACCATCGCAAAACCCCTGACACGGCCCAGCCGGCGAGCCAGTTCGCCGCGAGACCGGCTCGATCCGGAAACCAGGAGATGTAGACGGAGCGCAGATCGCGTTCGACCGCCTGGGCGACCCGCCGCGCGACTTTCTCGGCTGATACCGGTGGCAGCACCTGGTGCGCCTGGCGACCGCGTATGCCCAAGCGGTTCTCGCCGAAGCTGGACTGTGTCGTCCCCGGAAAGACATTCATCACCTTGATGCCGCGATGGGGCTCCTCCATCCGCAGGGCATCACCGATCGCAGCCAGGGCGAACTTGCTCGCCGAGTAGTAGCCGATGCGCGGAATGACGACGCGGCCGGCCATCGACGAGATGTTGATGATCATTCCGGAGCCCTGCGCCCGCATGATCGGTATCACCGCGCGGATGGCGGCCGCGGCCGCGATGACGTTGAGCCCGAACAGCTTGTCGACGTCAGCACTGGAAGCGTCGGCGATGGGAGCCGTCATGCCGATGCCGGCATTGTTGACCAGGATGTCGATCCCGCCCAGCTCGCGGATCGCCGCATCGGCCATCTCCTTGACGGCGCCATCCACCGTCACATCTGTCGGAATGACGACCGCTGAACCGCCGTCCGTCTTGATGGCCGCGGCCGCCTCTTCCAGCGCCGATTGATCTCGCGACGCAAGCGCGAGCCGTGCACCACGGCGTCCGAATTCGACCGCGATGGCGCGCCCGATCCCGCTCGACGCGCCGGTAATGATGACGCGCGCGTTCTTCAGCTGCACGCGCTAATGCTGGCAGCCACGACAGAAATCGGTCGCCTCGCCCCGTGCGGTCAGCTCCGAGATGCGATGTCCGCAGCGCGGGCACTTTTCCTTCGCCTTGCCGTGGACGGCCATGAAGCTCCGATCCTGTTTGTGCGGCTCGTACCCCGGCTGCGACTTGATCGATTCGATGGCCGAGCTGAGCACCTTGTGAGTTGCCGCGTAGAGGCGGGACAACTCATCCGGCTTCAGCGTTGTGCGCTTGCGGAGTGGCAATAGCTCGGCCTCGTGGAGAATCTCGTCAGAGTAGGCATTGCCCACGCCGGCAATGAACGCCTGGTTGCGCAAGAGGTTCTTGAGCTCGCCGGGATGCCGGCGGATGCGCTGGGAGAATTCGGAGAAGGTGACGGTCAGCGCATCCGGGCCGAGTTCCGCCCAGCCCGGGATCGTCGGCAGGGCGCCCGGCACCACCCAGTAGACGCGGCCCATCTTGACGGTATCCAGGAAGCGGAGCTCGTCCCCACCTTCGAGCGTGATCCGAAAGACGGTGGCCGCCGCGACTTTCTCGGACGCCTTGGTCCACTGGAGCCGGCCGCCCAGCATCGGGTTGATCACGAGATGCTGTCCGCTGATGTCGAAGATGACGAACTTGCCGCGGCGCCAGACCCGCTCGAACGTCCCGCCGACGAGCTGCCGGGCGTATTCGTCCGGGGGCGTCCGCAGGAGAAAGCTCAGCTTGGGCGAGGTCCAGACCTGGGCGATCTTCCTCCCCTCGAGGCGCGGGCCGAGGTAGTCACGCAGGACTTCGAGTTCGGGGAGTTCAGGCACTGGCGGTCAGGTTACCGCGTGAACGGCGTCGAAACGTGACACTTGACAAGACTGGACGTCCA
>VBFX01000031.1:0-3861 GCA_005889395.1 Chloroflexota bacterium | reverse complement strand
CCACCTTCTATCGAGCGTTCCCATCGCGCGCCCAACTGTTGCGCGCCATCGAAGTGCAACCAGAGCCCGACACGCGCGATCGCGTGCTGGAGGCGTCGATACAGATGCTCCGCACGCAAACGCTCAAGGAGCTCTCCATGGACGCGCTCGCGTCTCAGGCCGCCGTTTCGCGCGCGAATCTCTATCGCCTCTTCCCGGGAAAGTCGGCGCTGTTCAAAGCCATCCTGCTTGCCTACTCGCCGTTCGCGCCCGTGATGGCGGTCTTCGCGCGTGTGGGTGACCATCCGCCCGAAGAAGTCATCCCTGAAATCGTGCTCACGGCCTACCGAACCGTCGCGGGCCACTCCGGCGTCGTTCGGACGTTGCTGCTCGAGGTCACATCGATGACGCCCGAGTTCACCCAGGCCTTCGCCGACACCGGTTTGCGCGCCTTCGGAACCTTCGGGCAATATCTAGCCGGCCAGATGGCGGCGGGGCGCCTGCGGCGCATGCATCCCATGCTCGCCGTCCAGAGCCTGGTTGGTGGCGTGATGTTTCACCTGCTGGCAGCCCCGGTCATGAGTCAGGGCGCGGTTGATGTTCCGGCCGGTGAAGAGGCTGTGCTCCAGTTCGCCCATCTCTGGCTACGCGGCATGCGACCGGAGGCGGCGACGCGTGGCACCTGACACCTACGCGGTCGAAGTCGAAGGCATCGCCAAACGATTCGGCAAGCAGCCTGCGCTCGATGGTGTCAGCGTGCGCATCCGGCGCGGCGAGGTGTACGGCCTGCTCGGCCCAAACGGAGCCGGCAAGACGACCCTCATCCGCAGCCTGGTCGGCCTGGTCGCACCCGAAAAGGGCACGGTGACGGTGCTTGGCCGCCGCATGCCACAGCTCCCGGTGCTGGCGCGTGTTGGCTACATGACCCAGCAAGCCGCCCTCTATCCGGATATCTCGGCAGAGGAGAACGTCCGGTTCTTCGGCGCGATCCACGGGCGGGAAAACGGCGTCCGCGAGGCGCTCGAGTTCGTCGACCTCTGGGATCGCCGCAAATCGGTGGTGAGCACCCTGAGCGGCGGCATGCGGACACGATGCTCGCTGGCCTGCGCCCTCGTCCACAAACCGGACCTGCTGCTCCTCGATGAGCCGACCGTCGGCGTCGATCCGCAGCTGCGGGTTCAGCTCTGGGACGGCTTCCGCAAGATGGCGGCTGGCGGCACCTCCATCGTGGTCTCGAGTCACGTGATGGACGAGGCCGAGCGATGTGATCGCCTCGGGTTGATCCGCTTCGGCAAGCTGCTGGCCGAAGGAACCGTCGCCGAAATCAAGACGCGGGCCGGTGTCGACCGGTTGGAGGATGCCTTCCTCAAGCTGTCCGAGGTTTCTGAATCATGAGCGGCCGCCGCGTCGGCGCCATCACGAAACGGATTCTGCAGCAGTTCCGGCGAGACCATCGCACCCTGGGGCTTCTCTTCGGCGCGCCGCTTGTCATCCTGGCGCTGCTCGGCTACCTGCTTCGCGGCGGCGGCGACGTGCCGAGGATGGGTGTCGTGAACCTTGACGGCGGCCCGCTCGGCGGTATCGTCGCCTCGACCCTTAAGAGCTCGAAAACGGTGTCCGCCTCCTCCTTGGCCCAGGCCGATGCCGAAGGCAAACTACGATCGGGTGACATCGCCGGCTATGTGCTGCTGCCGTCCGACTTCTCAGCGAAGGCGCAGCAGTCGCGTTTGATCGCTCCCGAGATTCATCTCGAGGGAAGCCAGCCCGGTCTCTCGCAGAGCATCCTACAGGCGGTCAGTCAATCCTTCGTCGGGCTCGCCGGCCAGTCCGGCGCGATTCAGTTCGCGGCCAGGGTCACCTTTCTCTATGGTGGTCCGAGCTTCGATACGCTCGACTACTTCGGGGCCGCCTTCATCGGGCTCGTCGTGTTCTTCCTGGTGTTCGTCATCACCGCGGTGGCGTTCCTCCGCGAGCGCGGGCAGGGCACGCTCGAGCGACTGATGGCGAGTCCCCTGCGGCGTGCGGAGATCGTTCTTGGCTACATGCTGGGCTTCACCGTACTGGCGCTCGTCCAGTCCGCCGAGGTGCTCGCCTTCAGCCTGCTGGTGTTGCACGTCCACAATGTCGGCAACGTTGCGCTGATCTTCCTGCTCGAAGCCCTGATGGCGATCGCCGCCGTCAACCTCGGGATCTTCCTCAGCATGTTCGCCCGCACCGAGTTCCAGGCGGTGCAGTTCATCCCGCTCGTGATCGTTCCCCAGCTACTCCTGGCCGGCATCATCTTCCCGATCAGCACGGAACCCGGTCCGCTCCAGGCGCTCTCCCGGGTCTTGCAGCTCACCTACGCCGTGGAAGGGTTACGCAACATCATGATCAAGGGAGCCGACCTGAGCTGGTCGTCGCTGCAGCTCGACCTCGGCGTGGTGCTCGCTTTCTGTGTCCTGGTGATCCTCGCCGGCGCGACGACGCTACGGCGCCGCATCGCCTGAACGCTCAGTCGCGCATCGCGAGGATGATCACAACCAGCAGCCCGCCAATGATGATGCCGCCGATGACGAGCAACCCGATGAGACTGACCATGACTCGCCCACGCTAGCAGGATCGAGCCTAGGTCAGGCGCAACCGTAGAAAGGATCAGCCCGTGGCCAGCGCTCGGCGCCGGCGGAGGTCACCAGGTAGGCAGAAACATCCTGGTCAGCGGGGCTCAGATATAGCTCGATTGAGCCCAGCTTGTAACCCGTGGCTCGAGCGTCGGCGGGCAGGTGGGCATCTTTGACGAGCCGATCCTTATACGTCCCATGCATGACGCCCTTCGGATCCCGAATGTAAAACCTTGCCTGCCCGGCATTGGCAGAGACGGTGCCCAATGGCCAACCAATCGTCAGAATCGTTGCGGATTGCCAGCTACAGTGGGTGGGCCCCGCTGAGGTGCCGAGCTCTGCCGTGGGCACGGATTTGCCGTTCCGTGTCCATTGATAGCCTGGATACGAAGGCGGATTATCAAAGGCGGCGCTGACGGTGCCTGTCTTTGTGATCGGCGTACATGCCGCGATCGAAACGATGCCCGCGAGCACCACCGCCACGATTGCCGATCTCAACATCGTCAATGCTTCAACGGAGAAGGGGCCAGAAAGTTCCCTGGCGTAACCTGCCGAACTTACCGGTAATTGCGCGAGGTTGGGAAGACGTCTTCGTCGGGTAGCGATGGAGCGGCCTCGACGTGGTCGACGAGCACGCTCATCACGCCATCCTGTTTCTGCAAGCGTCCATCCATGATCAGGATCGGCTCCAGGTTCGCGACCTGCCGGTAGCGCTGGTAGATCGGCGGCCGCAAGATCACGTCGACGTGGCCGAACTCATCGGCCAGCGTGAAGAACTTGAATTCCTTGCCGGTCGAGGGTGACTGCCGCGTGATCACCAGGCCGCCGACTCGCACCTTCGCGCCGTCGCGGACGCTCGACCGGATCGTCTTCGAGTCGATCACGTGCAGTGCATTGAACTGCGGCCGGTAGAAATGAATCAGATGATCGGTGGTCGTCAGCGAGAGCAGGCGGTAGTCGGTCGCAACCCGCTCGCGGTGCGTCATCGGCTGAAGGCTCACCGACTCGGAGGGCTCCGCCAGCATCGGCGAGCGCTGCCAGTCGTTGGCATGTTCGTTGAAGCGCCAGACCGCCTCCCGCCTATTCGGCTCCAGCGCATCGAAGGCACCGGCCAGCACCAGGTTCTGCACCTGCGTCTTGGTCAGGCCGTTGCGGGATTGCGTCGTCAGCCGGATGCGGCGACAGAATTCCTCGAGCGATGCGACCGGACCCTTGAGTTGCGCCTCCTCGAGGACCTCGAGCGCCTTGTCACCCACGCCATGGACGTAGTTGAAGCCGAGCC
>VBFX01000245.1 GCA_005889395.1 Chloroflexota bacterium | reverse complement strand
CGGCCGGGACTTCATCACGCAGCGCCTGTGCCGTGGTGGCGCCGGGAATGCCGAAGTTGTGGAGCACGGCGGATCGCGGCAGGACAGCGTCGCTGAAGACCTGCGGCCACGCCCGGCGCGCGTCGCCGGCGCCGATCCCGTAGGTCTCGCTGGCGCCAATCGCGGCATAGACGAGCCGTGTGGGCGCCGTTGGCGATGGTTGCGCGCCGGTGTTGGCGATGGCACCGCACGCGCTCAACGTCAATCCTGCCAGCATCAGACCGGCGATCGAGCGCGCCGCGAGCAAGCGTCGCATGGGAGATCGAGGCTATCAAAAGCAGGCGGAAAAACGTCGGATTCTCATCCGTCTCTCATCGTCGTATCGAAGTCCAGGTGGGATCGACTGCCTCCCAGAGATGATCGGCGAAGGCTCGGTGCTGCGTCGGACCTGGATGAAGGCCGTCGGCGGCCAGCCAGTCATGGCCACGACTCGCCTCGCGGCTGATCTCCGTGATGTCGGCATACTGGAAACCTGCCAGGTTGGCTTCTGTCCGAGCGATCGCATTGAATGCGTCGACTCGCGCGCGCAGGTTACTGGGCGATCCGAAGGGCGCCGCACCTGGCAGTGGTGAGAAGTCGGGGATGGAGATGGCCAGGACGCGTGCCGCCGGCACGCCGAGTTCGTTGATGGTCTGGTAGATCTGCTGAAGCCCGTGACGGTAGCCCGCTTCGTCCGAACCTTGCACGATATCGTTGGCGCCGATCAGAATGCTGACGAGCTCTGGTCGGGCATTGCGCGCTACTGGCAGCTCTTCGCGAATTAGATCCGTCGTTGTGTATCCATTGACGCCAAGATTGACGAGTGCGACGTCGATCCCCGTCTCGTCCTTGAGCCGCCTGGCCAGCAGGCTAGGGAAGTTCCCCGCCTCGTCGTCGAGCCCGGTCCCGATCGTGTATGAGTCGCCGAGGGCGAGGTATCGGATAGATTCCACAGGGCGATGTTAGAACCGACACCTGGATCGATCCCGCCGTCGTATGCGGCATTGCTCCGGGTGCCCGGTTTCGGTCGCGTCGCGCTGGGGACACTGCTGGCGCGTCTGGGCGGACAGATGTGGGAGATCGTCCTCGTGCTCTTCGTGTTGCAGCGCTATCAATCGGCTGGACTGGCAGGCCTGACGGTCCTGCTCTCGATCCTTCCGGGGCTGATCTTGAGCCCGGTTGCGGGTGCGCTGTTGGATCGCCAGGGACGCATCCGGCTGATGATCCTCGATTACGCCGCGACGGCTGGCGTCGGGGCCTTGATCGTCGCCTTGTCGCTCAGCCACCGGTTGCCGCCGCCCCTCCTCTTGTTGATCGTGTCCGTCCTCGGAGTGAGCAACATCCTGAGCATCACCGGTGCCCGCTCGCTTTTCCCGCTCATGCTGCCCCGAGCGCTGTGGGACCGCGCCAACGGGCTCGACACCAGCATGTACTCGCTGACCGCGGTCGTCGGACCGGCGATCGCCGGCCTCGTGGTGGCCAATTTTGGCCCCGAGGCCGCGCTGCTCCTAACCGCGGGCGTCGTGGCGATCGCGTCGCTCTCCCTGGTTGGGGTCCGCGAGCCGATCGCCCGCGTCGACTCGGGCGGGTCCTTGATCGGCGACGCGCGGGCGGCGCTGCTCTATGTCGTTCGCCACGCCAGCCTGCGCGGCCTCGCCATCACCTTGTTCCTCGCCAATCTCGGATTCGGCGTGATCCCGGTCGGGCTGCCGGTGCTCGTGCTGCGACATCTTCACGGCAGCGCGGCGAACGTCGGTCAGATCTTCGCGGTCGTCGGTCTGGCCGGACTCGCCGCCGGGTTGTTGATCGGTCGCGTCAACACCGAGGGGCGCGAGCGGCGGTTGATCGCGGGCTGCATTGCCATCCAGGTGCCGACGCTGGTGCTGTTGGCCTTCACGAGCAGCTGGGCGATGGTCTTCGCCATCGCTGTCATTGCCGGCGCGACCGGATCGGTGATCAACGTCGGGATTTTCGCGCTGCGCCAACGGCGCACGGATCCTGCGTGGTTCGGGCGCGCCTTCGCGGTCTCGATGAGCCTCAACTTCGCCGGGGTGCCGATTGGATCCGCGCTCTCCGGCCCGCTCCTCGAGCAGTCGATCGCTCTGCCGCTGGTGCTCGGGGCCGCCGTCACCATGGTCGGGGCGGTCGCGGCGGTGGTCCTGATACCGAAGTCCGCATCGTCGGGGTGAACCGCGAGTTCGCTCAGACGGGGAAGACGCCGTGCTTGCGCTCGACCCGCGGGCGCTGACTGGTCGCGTAGGCGGCGAACCGGTTGACGAGCTCGGCGCGCAGCTCGGTGGGCGCCACCACCGCGTCGACGATGAGGTCCGATGCCAGCCGGTAGAGGTCGATGTCCTCGCGATATTCATCCTGCAGCTTCTTGACATACGCCGGACGCTCGGCTTCCGGTAATTCCTGGATCTTGTTGTAAAACACGGCATTGACCGCGGCGCTCGGCCCCATCACGCCGATCATGGCCGTCGGTAGCGCCAGCGTCGCGTTCGGCTCGTAGGCGGGACCGGCCATGGCGTAGAGGCCCGCGCCGTACGCCTTGCGCACAATCACCGAGACCTTGGGGACGGTCGCCTCCGAAACGGCGGCGATCATCTTCGCGCCGTGCCGGATAATCCCTTGCCGCTCGACGACGGTGCCGATCATGAAGCCGGGGACATCGGCGAGAAAGAGCAGGGGAATGTTGAACGCGTCGCAGAGCCAGATGAAGCGGGCCGCCTTGTCGGCGGAGTCGACGAAGAGGATGCCGCCCTTGTGCAGCGGCTGGTTGGCGACGACGCCCACAACCCGTCCGCCGATCCGCGCCAGCCCGCAGATGATCTCCTTCGCGTAAAGGGACTTGATTTCGAAGAAGCTGCCCGCGTCGATCACGCCGTCGACGAGTTGCTGCATGTCGAAGGCTCGGCCCTCGTCCTCGGGGACGAGCGTATCCAGCGGTACCGGCGACCGGGCATCGACCGCGGGGCCCGTTTGCGGCGTCTCCGTCCAGTTCTGCGGGAAGTACGATAGGTAGCGCCGTCCGGCCGCGATGGCATCTTCGTCGGATGCCACAAGCACGTCGGAGAGGCCGCTCACGGTGGCGTGCATTCGCGCCCCGCCCATCTCTTCCAGCGAGACCTTCTCGCCGATCACCATCTCCGCCATGCGGGGGGACCCAAGGTACATGCTGGCGTTGCCCTCAACCATGATGGTGATGTCGCAGAAGGCGGGGATGTAGGCGCCGCCCGCCGCCGAGGGGCCGAAGAGCAGGCAGATCTGCGGCACCACACCCGAGAGTCGCACCTCCTGGTAGAAGATGCGACCCGCGTGGCGGCGCCCCGGGAACATCTGCACCTGGTCGGTGATGCGGGCCCCGGCGGAGTCCACCAGGTAGAAGATCGGCACGCCCAGCCGCTCCGCCGTCTCCTGGATGCGGACGATCTTTTCGACGGTGCGCGGTCCCCATGATCCGGCCTTCACCGTCGGGTCGTTGGCCATCACGCAGACTGTTCGTCCCTCGATCCGGCCGATGACGGTCACGACGCCATCGGCGCCGTAGCCG
>VBFX01000244.1 GCA_005889395.1 Chloroflexota bacterium | reverse complement strand
CGGCGAAGCTCCTTGCTGGCAAGCAGACGCACGAGGCGAGCCAGCAGGTAAAACGCGACCAGGATGAGGATGGCCACGGCGACCTTGAAGAGGTCGTGGCCATTTGGAAGGTAGCTGCGAAGAGTGTCCCAGGCGCTTACGCCGCGCGTCAGCATGGCGCCCATTGTAGGGTCGCTGCCGAACTAACTCTCGGTGGGGGCTTCCCCTTCGGCGCCGGGCTCGGCCGGAGCCTCCCCCTCGCCAACGACCGGGACCTCCGCGGCGGCGGGCGCCGGCGCGGCTTCCTCGACCTCCTCGCGGTGCGCGGCCACCTTGACCACGAGGTCATCGGGCTCATCCAGGATCTCGCACCCAGGCGGGACCGGCAGATCCTTGACGCGGATTTCGTCGTCGATCTCCTTCAGCCTCGAGAGGTCCACCGTGATGACCGGCGGTAGGTCGGTCGGCAGGCACTCTACCTTGAGCGCATGGAGCCCGCGCTGGAGATCCGCCTCTCCCTTGGCCACGAGCTCGACCTCACCTTCCAACTCGATCGGGACCTCGGACTCGATCTTCTCGGTGAGGTTGACCTGGTAAAAGTCGACATGCAAGAGGTCGCCGTCGCGAGGACTGCGCTGCACCTCGCGGATGAGCGCCTTGCGGACCGGCTCGTCGCCGAGCTGGAGATCGACCAGCTGGTTGCCTCCAACCTTCTGGAAGGCCTTGATGAACTCGCGCCCGTCGACCACCACGGTCACCGCGTCCACGTTGTGTCCGTATACGACCCCGGGTAGGCGGCCCTGGCGCCGAAGCGCCTGCAGGTGCCGGCCGCGGTCGGCGCGGGGCTCCAGCTTCAGGGTAACGGGGGTGGTCGTCGCCAGTGCATTTCTCCTTCGGGCTGAATACGAGCGGCGCCCATCTTAACACAGCGTTTGGCGCCCGCTGAACGGCCCTTCACCGGAACTTTTCCGCCGTTCGGCCGTTACCTCCAGTGGCCGAACTGCCTACAATCGGCTGACCACGATGCTGACATCATCTCTTAGATTCCTGCAGCGGAACTCGCTCCGCGTTGGGGCGGTGCTGGGGACATTTGTCCTGGTGGCGGCCTTCATCCTGGTGCAGCAGGTCCGTGAGGCCTCGGCCGAACAGGACTTCCATGCCGCCCGGGCGCAGGTGATCGCCGCCCAAGCACGAGCCAGCGAACTCGGACTCGAGAACTCGGAGTTCTCGGATCTTCAGCGCCAGGAGTTGACCACCGCCAGCGAAACCCCGCCGACGGCGTCGGCGCCGTTCAACGAAGAGCGCATCGCCTTCTTCTCCCGCGCGGCCGGCCAGGAGACACAGATCAAAGACCAGCTGGAGACCCGGGTCCAGAAGCTGCTGGTCGAGACGCGGGATTCGGCGCAGTCGGCGGTCAAGCAGCTCTCCAGCGGCCTGCAGAAGGCGAAGCAGATCGGCGTCGACGACCAGCTCCTCGTCGAGTTCGCCGGCGTTCCCTCGAAGGCCCAGATCGAGCTCGACAATGCCACCAACGTCCGTGCCTATCGCGCCGTCAACGACGAGCTCAAGAGCCGGCTGTCAAAGCTCTCGCTGATGATCGCCGACCAGGAAACCACGAACAAGCTCGTCGACCAGTACGCTGCCCAGGCGGCCGCCCAGAATCACGGCGATGCCGGCCTGGCGCGAGCCGGCGCCAACGCGGCGCTCGCGAAAGTGCAGGGCGACCTGCAGACGGCCAGGATCTTCTCGATGGACGCTTCCATCGTCGATCTCAACGTCCAGAAGCTGGCCGTCCGCCTGAGCAGTGCCACCACCGCCGCCGGCCTCGAGCAAGTGACGGGCGGGCTGATGGTGCAGGAGAAGGTGCTGAGCGACGCGATGGCCCAGACCCTGCCGGAGAGGGCGCTCACAATCTCCCTCAGCGAGCAGGTGATTCGGGCCTACGAGCACGGCCAGCAGGTCTTCTGGAGCTATGTCACGACCGGCCGGCCGGGACTCGAGACCGACCCGGGCAGCTTCAAGGTCTACTGGAAGGTGTCACCCTGGACGATGCACTCCCCATGGCCCAAGGGTTCGCCGTTCTGGTATCCGGACAGCAAGGTCCAGATGGTGATGTGGTTCAACGGTGGCGACGGGATCCACGACGCCTCCTGGCGCTCGCGCTACGGCCCTGGAACCAACGGCCCCCACTACGACCCGACGGGGGAGGACACGGGCACCCACGGCTGCGTCAACGTTCCCTTCCGGAACATGGTCTGGCTCTGGAACTGGACGCCGACCGACACCCCGGTCATCGTCTATTAGGCCAGGCTCGCGCTTCGCTACGCCGTAGGACGTAGCACGAAGGTCCGAACGGCGCAGGACCTTTTCTCACCGAGCGCGTTACAAGAGATGGAGCTCACATGGCCATCGCCCACGCAACCATGCATCAGGTCGGACCGCACACCTGGACCTTCCAACCCCCCGCAATCCCGGTGGCGCCGATGAAGGCAAACTGCCGCGCCTGCCGCCAGGCGGTTGGCATCCTCAACCCCTCGGCGATGGACCTGAAGACGGGAAACTACGTGGTGCGCGGCGAGTGCGAGCGCTGTGGTTCCGAAGTCGTGCTGATCGTCAGCTAGCCGGCTCGAAGCCCTCGCCCGTCCAGTAGCCGAGCATCTGTTCGGTCTCGTGGTAGAACCAGAGCAGGTACCGTTCTTTCGCTGCCTCCTTGAGGAAGGCCGCCTTGCGCTCCATCGCTTCGAAGGGAAAGAGGTCCAGCGCGCTGACCCAGTTGACCTTCAAGAAGGCGCGCATGAAGAGGAAGTCCCCGGTAAAGACCACGGTCTGTTCCTTGTCAGAGACGTACACCGCCTGGTGCCCGGCGGTGTGCCCGCCGGTGACGCGCACCCGGATGCCGGGCGCGACCTCCTGGTCGCCCTCGACCACCTGCAGCCGCCCTTCCTCCTCGAGGATGCCCAGGTTCTCCGGTTTGTAGGAAGGCTTGCTGCGGGGATCCGGATGGCGCCAGGCTTCCAGCTCGGTCGCCTGGACGACGTGACGCGCCCGCGGGAAGAGCGGAGTCAGCTCACCGTCCCGGCCCGGGGTGACGAGCGCTCCAATGTGGTCGAAGTGGAGGTGGCTGAGCACGACCAGGTCGATATCTTGCGGCTGGAGTCCCACGCCGGCAAGCGCATCCGGGAGACCGGGGTCGCGGTCGTACGCCCAGATGTCGCGTTCCTTGTCGGACAGCTTGGGGCCCATGCCCGCCTCGATCAGGATGTTGGCGGCGGGCGTGCGGACGAGCATACAATTCGTTGCCATCAAGATGCGATTTCGCGCGTCCGGGGTCTTGAGTTTTTCCCACATGACCTTGGGCACCACGCCGAAGACCGAGCCGCCGTCCATGCGCCAGTGCCCATCGCTCAAGCAATGCAGCTCGAACCGGCCGAGCCGCCGGGGCCCGGCCGCGATCACGGCCCCTTAAATCCGTGATTCACGAAGTCGATGATCGATTGCAGGGAGGTCCCCGGGCCGAAGATCTCGACCACGCCCATCTTTTTTAGCTCACGGGCGTCGTCCTGCGGGATGATGCCACCGCCGAACACGACGATGTCGGTGGCGTTGCGCTGCTTGAGCAGCTCGAGGATGCGGGGAATGAGCGTCATGTGCGCGCCGCTGTGCAGGCTGACGCCGATGGCGTCGACGTCTTCCTGGATGGCCGCCTCCACCACCATTTCCGGGGTCTGCCTCAGCCCGGCGTAGATCACCTCGACGCCCGCGTCACGCAAGGCGCGCGAAACGACCTTGACCCCGCGGTCGTGGCCGTCGAGGCCCACTTTCGCGGTCAGCACCCGCCACTGCTTCTGCGCGTCGCGGGCACTCAATGCCGGGTGAGATAGAACGCCAGGATGATGAAGACGGCCAGGACGGCGAGGATCTGGCCAATCAGCGAGAAGCGCAGCTTGATCATCTAGAAGAGGATCGGCTCACGGTAGATGCCGAAGACCTCCTTGAGCGCGGCCATGATCTCGCCCTCCGTGGCATAAGCCTTGACACAGTTCAGCAGCGATGGCATCAAGTTGTCGCGGCCGCGAGCGACCGTCTTCAGCTCCTCGAGGCGGTTGGTGACGCTCATGTTGTCGCGCCGTGCTTTGACGGCTTTGACCCGGCGCACCTGACCCTGCTCCGTCTCCGGGCCGATGCGCAAGGTGGGGACCTCCCCACCTTCGCCATCCTTGTAGGCGTTGACGCCCACGATGATCCGTTCGTTGGCTTCGAGCTTGCGCTCGAACTCGAAGGCGGCGTCGGCGATCTCGCGCTGGAAGAAGCCGTTTTCGATGCAGCGGAGCACGCCGCCCTGGGCATCGATCTCGTCGAAGTAGCGTTGCGCCCCGCGCTCCATCTCGTCGGTCAGCTGCTCGACGAAATAGGAGCCGCCCAGCGGGTCAATGGTGTTGGTTACCCCCGTTTCATGGGCGAGCACCTGCTGGGTGCGCAGGGCGATCTGCGCCGCGCGCTCGGTGGGCAGCGCCAGGACTTCGTCCATCGAGTTGGTGTGCAACGAGTTGGTTCCACCCAGCACGGCCGCCATCGCTTCATACGCGGTCCGACTGATGTTGTTCTCCACCTGCTGGCGCGTCAGCGAGACGCCGGCGGTCTGGGTATGGAATCGCAGCATCCAGGACTTCGGGTCCTTGGCGTCGTACTTCTCGCGCATCAGGCGCGCCCACAGCCGGCGCGCGGCTCGGAACTTGGCGATTTCCTCGAAGAAATCGATATGGGAGTCGAAGAAGAATGAGAGGCGGGGCGCGAACTCG
>VBFX01000243.1 GCA_005889395.1 Chloroflexota bacterium | reverse complement strand
CCCGTTGCCTTCGATCAAGCGCATTGCGCTTGGAAGCGGGGTGCCCACCGCCGCCGAACAGGCGCGTGCCGGCAAGAAGGTGGCGATCCGCTTCCAGGACGGCGAGGTCCTCAAGGGCTACCTCGATGGCGATCTCACGCACGCGACCTACGGCGTCACAATGCGGCTCATGGCCGTAGACAAAGATCGCATCGAGACCCTGGGAATCCCATACACGGCGCTCAAGGCGCTTTTTTATCTCAAGTCTTGGGACACCCGGCCGCCAGAGTTCGACGGTGAGGAAGACTTGCATCTGAACAAGCGGCTTTCGTCGCCTCTCGTGGACC
>VBFX01000242.1 GCA_005889395.1 Chloroflexota bacterium | reverse complement strand
CAAGCTTCGCAAGCGCGGAGCCATCACCGAGAGCGAATTCCAGCGAAAGCGGCGCAAGATCCTCGATAACATCTAACACGCGGCCCTTTCCACGCTGGGGTCCGCTTAAAGCCACGCGGCCCTTTCCACGCTGGGGTCCGCTTAAAGCCACGCGGCCCTTTTCACACCGGGGGCCGCTTAGGGCCGCGCTCGTTGCCCTGGCCGTGCTTCCACTTGTGGGTGGCTGCAGCTCCCTGCCATCGGTGCATGGGATCTCGCTGGGCAGCGCCAGTCCGTCGGCGTCGCAGTATCAAGCAGAGCCCGCCCGCCACGAGGGCGGCACGCTGGCGGTCGGCGACTGGGAGAGCCCGACCAACTTTTCGCCACTCTTCAACGAAGAAGTCCCGGCAGCGCAGCTGGACGCGATGCTCTATTCGGGCCTCGTGCGGTTGGACCCCAACATGCAACCGGTACCCGACCTGGTGGAACGCGTGCCGACCCTCGAGAACGGCGACGTTAAATGGAATCGTGCTGCCGGCACGGTAGACGTGACCTACCGGCTCCGTGCGGGATTGCGCTGGTCCGACGGCGAGCCGCTGACGCCCTACGATGTCGCCTTTACCTGGGGGCTGATCGTCAATCCCAAGGTGCAGGGAGTCCTGTCGCCTGACGGCTATCGGGCGATCTCACGTATCGACATCCGCGACCAGCAGCGCTTCACGCTCCATTTCGATCGCGTCTACCCCAAGTTTCTCAACCTGTTTCCCGCGGTGCTGCCGCAGCATCGCCTGGCCGGCATCGCTCCGGAACAGCTTGCGACGAATGCCTTCTGGGGGCGCCCCGACGTCGTCAGCGGCCCGTTCAAGATCTCGGAGCTGGTCCCCGACGATCACATCGCCTTGGTGCGCAACGATGCCTGGTCGCAAGGGCGCGCCGGGCGCCGGGCGCACCTGGACGGCATTGTGTACAAGATCTATCCGGAAGCGGGACAGCTGATAGATGCGGCTCGGGCCGGCCAGGTCTCACTGGCACTCGAGCTGCCGGATGATCAGCTCGCCACACGAGCGAATACCGGCGCCGTGACGGTGCAGCGACGTTCCCAACTCGCCTACGAACAGGTGACGTTCAACCAGTCCGACCCCAACCCGCTGACCGGCCTGTCCCCGCCCTGGAAGAATGATCCCGCGCTGCTTCAGGCGCTGCGCGCGGCGATCGACCGTCCCGGCCTTGTCAAGAAGTTTTACGGTGACCGGGCCCGGCTCGCGGAGTCCCCCATCCCCAGCACGCTGGCCGCCTTCCATGACCCGGATGTCTCGCTGACGTACGACGTGGCCGCCGCCGCCAAACTGCTCGACGGCGACGGTTGGGTCGCCGGTGCCGACGGTATTCGCAGCAAGAACGGACGTCGTCTAAGTTTTCACATTGTGACGGCGCTCGGCAGCCCATTGCGCAGCGGCGTGCGCGATGAACTGATCGCCCAATGGCGAAAGGTCGGCGCCGAGGTGACCGCGACCGAGGCCCACCCCAGCGAGCTATTCAGCGGCTACGCGCAGGGCGGCCTGCTGGAGCGCGGTCAATTCGAAGCCGGATTGTGGACCTGGAGCATCGGTCCCGATCCTGACGGGGTCTACCCGCTCGAGCACTCCTCGGAAATTCCCACGGACAAGAACCAGGGGCAGGGCTCGAACTTCGGGCGTTTCAGCAGCGCGGACGTCGACCGGAATCTGGACAAGGGGCGGACATCGCTCGACACCATCGAGCGGGCGCGATCGTACGCGGCCTTCGAGCGCGCCTACGCTCGGCTTGGCTTCGAGCTACCACTGTTTGAGCGCGTTCTCGTAGTGATGGCCAGCCCGCATCTGCACAACCTCGCGCCCAACGCCGCGCCAGACACCACCTTGTGGAACGCCGCGGACTGGTGGGTGGATTGAAGCGGCGGTGTTAGACAAGATTGGAAAAGCCGACGTTTCTTTGACCCTTGTGGCTGACCGCCCGTAGAATGCTGCGCATTATCTGCGCTGGCGGGTCGGGCCAGCGCCTGCCTCTGATCCGCACGTGAACCTTCGGAAGGAGGTCGCATGAGAGCAGCCAGCCCCCGCTCGATGCGGCTGCTCGCCGTCGCGGGCATCGGCACGGTGCTGCTGGCTGCCTGTTCGCCGACCAGTGACAACAGGACCACGTACAAGCTCGGAGGGAGGCTCACGGTCGCCTCCTGGCAGGAGCAGGATAGCCTGCTCAGCTGCAACATCACGGCCGCAGCGCCACATGCATGTGCGTACGTCAACCCGGCGATGGAAGGGCTGCTGACGGTCAAGGCGAACCAGGACGTTCCCGCCAATCCGAGGCTCTCCGACTACTGGGTGCCCGAGCTGGCCACTGAAGTGCCCACTTTAGAAAATGGCGATGTCAAAGTCTCGGGCGACAAGATGGACGTGACCTGGAAGCTTCGCCATGGCGTCAAGTGGCATGACGGCGTCGCCTTCACCTCGCGGGACGTGAAGTCGACTTTCGACTTCTGGTTCTTGAAGTACCGCGACAAGAATCCGACGCCGATCGTCTCCGTCAGCGGCTGGGATCAGGTCGAGAGCGTCGATACGCCTGACGACTACACCGCCGTCGTTCATTTCCACACGGTGTATGCGGCCTACCTCACCTTGGGAACCGGGCCTTACGGCGTCCTACCGGATCATCTGCTGCAGCAGGTCTGGGCCAAGACTGGCAACCTCACGACCGATAAAGTCACGGTCAACATCCCGGGAGGCTTCAGTGGCTCGGACACGCTCGACAAGCTCATGGTCGGCACCGGACCGTTCATGTTCAAGGAATGGGTGACCGGCGACCATCTCACGCTGGTCAGGAATCCTCACTGGTGGGGCGGCGGGAATCGCCCGTATCTCAACGAGATTCGCGTGAAGTTCGACGCCGACGCCAACACCGAGCTCAACGAGCTGCGCGCCAACACCATCGACATGGCGCTGGACCTGCGGCCGTCGCTGCTGCCGCCGCTGTCACGTCTCAGCGATGTCACGACGGTCACGATCCTGGACAGCGCCACCGAGCACCTTGATATCAACCTGCACAACACGTTCCTCAAGGACGTCACTTTGCGAAAGGCTATCTTGATGGCGATCGACCGGCAGAAGCTCGTGGATACATTGTTACTGGGCCGCACCGTCGTGCCTCCTGATGCCTGGATGTGCATCCAGACGGGAGCCTGGTGCCTCGATCCGAATGCCAGGCATACCCCGTATGACCAGACGGCTGCCAACAAGCTGCTCAACGACGCCGGCTACAAGCTCCAGGATTCAGGGCCGTGCAAAAGCTTTCGGACCGACCCACAGGGACGCTGTGTGCAGCTCCACCTGATCACTACGACGCTGCCCCTGCGGGAACAGCAGGAGGTCCAAATCGCCGCCGACCTCGCCGCCGTCGGCATCCAGGTGATCAAGCCCTTCGCCAACGTGCCCGCCACCCGGATGTTTGGCTCCTGCACGAGCGGTGGCGTCATCTATAGTCACAACTTCGATCTGGCCATGTACACGAACAACTACAGCTATCCCGCGGAGCCGGATTCGCTGGCCTACACCGCGTATCACAGTTCTCAGATTCCGACCGACGCGAACGGCTGCGTCGGGCAGAACACCACGTTTACCAGCGATCCCATGCTCGACCAGGCGCTCGACCAGGCCCGGCTCTCGGTCAAGCTCTCCGACCGGAAAGACAAATACATCGTGGCGCAGCACCGGCTGGCTGACCTCGTGCCTGAGATAGTCTTGTGGCATGAAAGATCTAGCGGAAGCCGCCCTCAACGCGGCGCAGGTCAAGGGGGCGAGCTACGCGGACGTCCGCCTCGACGAACACGTCACGCAGGACATCATCGTCAAGAACGGCCAGCTGGCCGCGGTCTCCGACGACGCCAGCGAGGGCTTCGGCGTCCGGGTGATCGTCGACGGTGCCTGGGGATTTGCGGGCAGCGCCCGGCTCGATAACGAAGAAGTCCAGCAGGTCGTGGACCGCGCCATCCGGATCGCGCGCGCCAGTGCCCGCGTCCGGTCGGCCCCGGTCGATCTCGGGCCGCCCGTTACGTCCCGGGGTCACTACCGGACGCCGCTCGAGCGCGATCCATTCGCCGTGCCACTCGCGGAGAAAGTCGATTTATTACTTCGGGCCGACGCGGCGATGGGCTCGGTCAAGGGCGTTACGATTCGGGAGGGCTCGATGGAGTTCATCCGGCAGGCGAAGCTCTTCGCCTCCACCGAAGGCGCATTCATCGAGCAAGAACTATTCGAGAGCGGCGCCGGGATCGAGGCGACGGCCACCTCTCCGGACGAGGTCCAGAACCGGTCCTACCCGAATTCGTTCGGCCGGCACCAGGGATCGGGCGGCTACGAATACATCACGGGGCTCGAGCTGGACCGGCACGCAGGCCGGATCGCAGAAGAGTCTGTCGCGCTCCTGACGGCGCCGCAGTGTCCCAGCGGCGTCAAGACCTTGATCCTTGATGCCAGCCAGACGGCGCTGCAAATCCACGAGTCCTGCGGCCATCCGACGGAGTTGGATCGTGTCTTTGGCATGGAGGCGGCCTACGCGGGCACGAGCTTCATGACGCCCGAAAAACTCAATCATCTGCAGTACGGCTCGCCCAAGGTCACCATCACGGCCGACGCGCTGACGCCGACCGGGCTCGGGACATTCGGGTGGGACGACGAAGGGGTTCCCGCGCAGCGGACGTTCTTGATCAAAAATGGCCTGTTCGTCGGCTATCTCACGTCCAGGGAAACGGCCAGTGTGTTGGGGCAGCAGAGCAACGGCACGATGCGCGCCGACGGCTGGAACCGGATCCCGTTGATCCGGATGACGAACGTGAACCTGGAGCCGGGCGACTCGTCGTTGAAACAGATGATCGCCGAGACGAAAGACGGCGTCTATATGGAGACGAACCGGAGCTGGAGCATCGACGACAAGCGGCTTAACTTTCAATTTGGCACCCAGCTCGCCTACGAAATTATCGATGGCAAGCGCGGTCGGATGCTCAAGAACGCGACGTATGCCGGGATCACACCCGAGTTCTGGAATTCCTGCGACGCGGTCGCCGGCCGGACTGAGTGGCAGGTCTGGGGGCTGGCCAATTGCGGCAAGGGCCAGCCGCCGCAGGTAGCTCACGTGGCTCACGGGGCGGCACCGGCTCGCTTCCAGCACGTCAAGGTTGGCATCCTGAAATGAAAAGCATCGAAGTCGCCCGGCTCACGGACGAGAGCGAGTTGAAGGGGTTCATGACCAGGCTCCTCGAGCGCTCACCAGCCCAGGAGACCGAAGTCATGGTCACCGAGGATGACAGTGCCCTGACGCGCTTCGCGAACAACGGCATCCACCAGAATGTCGCCGAGCGCGACGCGACCGTTCGGGTCCGAGTCGTCAAGGACGGCAAGACCGGCGTGGCCTCGATCAACCAGATGAGCGAGGCAGCAGCAGCCGACGTGCTCAAGCGCGCGGTCGCCATCGCCGATCTGCAGCCCCGCGGCGAAGTCGTTCGCATGCCGGCTCAGGCGACGGCTGGGCCGGTCGATGCCTGGTCCGATGCGACGGCCGGGGCAACCCCCGAGGAACGCGCCGACTTCGTCGAGACCGTCTGCGCGAGGGCCGGGCGCGCCGGGCTCAAGGCCTTCGGCGCGTTTAGCACCAGCGCCGGGCAGTTCGCGATCGCCAACTCGCTTGGCGTTTTGCACCATCAGCGATCCACCCAGGCGACGGTCAATTCCGTCGTGATGGGCGACGCCGGCTCCGGCTACGCCGATCGCGGGGCGATCGACGTCCGCGAGCTAGATAAAGACCAGCTAGCCGAGGAGGTCATCGACAAAGCGCAGCGCAACCAGAATGCGCAGCCGGTTGAGCCAGGCGTGTACGAAGTCGTGCTCGAAGAGTATGCCGTCGCCGAGATGCTGGAGTTCATGAGCTTCATGGGCTTCGGCGCGCTCGCGGTCCAGGAAGAACGCAGCTTCATGCGTCTCGGTGAAAAAATTACCGGCGATCAAGTCAACATTTGGGACGACGGCCTGGACCGAACGGGCATCCCGTCGGCATTCGATTTCGAGGGCGTCCCCAAGCAACGCGTCGATTTGATCACCGGCGGCGTCGCGAGCGGCCTGGTCTACGACATGCAGACGGCGACAAGGGCCGGTCGTCAATCGACCGGTCACGGCCTTCCCGCGCCCAACACCGAGGGACCGTTTGCCGTGAACTTATTCATGAAGCCGGGATCGGCGGCCAAGGCCGATCTGGCGAGCGACATCAAGCGCGGCATCTGGGTCACGCGCTTCTGGTACGTCCGCGTCGTGCACCCCAAGGCGTCGATCATCACCGGCATGACGCGGGAGGGGACCTTCCTGATCGAAAACGGAAAGATCACCCGGCCGGTCAAAGACTTGCGCTTCACGCAAAGCATCCTCGAGGCGCTCAACGGGACGCTGGCGCTGACGGCATCGACTAAATTGCAAGTCAGCGAGTACCTGGGCGCGTCCCGGGTGCCGGCGGTCAGACTCAAGGCGTTCGACTTCACGAGTTGAGCGCGTATCCAGTGATCGGCCTGCCGACGCTGGCGATCCCGCCGGGGCCAAAGCCGCCCCGCTTCGGAATCAACCAGAGTTACGTCCGCGCGCTGGTGGCGGCCGGCTGCGCGCCGGTCTTGATCCCATTACTCGATGACGACGAGCGCTTGCGCGCGATCTACGAGCGGCTCGATGGGATCGTCTTTCCGGGCGGCGCCGACATCGCGCCGCATGAGTACGGCGAAGAACCGATCGGCGATCTAAACGTGGTCGAGGCTGCGCGTGACCGGACCGAGCTCACGCTGGCGCGCTGGGCCTTCGCCGATGACCTACCGACGCTGGGCATCTGTCGCGGCCAGCAGGTGCTGAACGTAGCGCTTGGTGGCAGCCTCTGGCAGGATCTTCGACATCAGGGCGTGACGTCCATCGAGCACTCGGACGCCGACGGCCGGGCGCGTAACGCAATGATCCACGGCGTGCGCCTCGACCCGGACTCTCGGCTCGCGCAGCTGATCGACGAGACAGATATCCAGGTCAACAGCCTGCACCATCAGGCCGTCAAGACCGTCGCACCTCAACTACGCATTACTGGACAATCTCACGATGGCGTCATCGAGGCCCTTGAATCGCCCGAGCGACGCTTCTTGATTGCCGTGCAGTGCCATCCCGAGGAGATCGATGATCTTGACTGGGTGCGTCGACTGTTTCAGGGCTTCGCCAGAGCCGCCCAGACGACGAGCTAACGGAGCCCGGTTTACTCCCGGCGCGTAACTTGCCAGATCATTTCATTCACGGCGCCTAAGTCGCGGGATCGCGACCTTTCTGGGTGGTGAAGCACGCCATTCATGCCTCGCGCGCTCTAGAGTCCAGCCTTCTTCGTGGACCATCCGGTGATGCGGCCGGCAGAGCAGCGCCAGGTTGGGCAGCGCCGTCGCGCCGCCGCTCGTCCACCAGACCAGGTGATGCCCGTCGCACCAGACGGTCGGCCTCGTGCAACCCGGGAAGACGCAGTGCCGGTCGCGTGCCTCGAGCGCCCGCCGGGTGGACGCCGGCAGCGTCCGGCTGGCGTGGTTGAGCTCGTGCTCGAGTTCGCCCTGGCCTGTGATGCGGCTGATCGCCGAGTCGCAGGCGTAGCGTTGGACCGTCTCGGCAGGTACCGTGCCGCCGCCCTCGAGCTCACCCGCTGGCGCGCCCCTGGTCCCGGCCAGAGTGTCGAGACTGGCGCGGATGATCAGCTGCGGCCGAGGGCCCGCGCCATCGCGCTTGCTACCGGACCCCTGCCGGCCGAGCTCGACAAGCGCGTCGGCATTGCGCTGGCCGTAGCTGCGATCGTCGTCTTTGACCGGCTTCATGAAAGCCTGCAGCGCGGTGCCTAACGTCGCGCCGCCCTCCGCATCGAGCACGCCATCGAGCCGCACCACGCCGTCGACCGGCTCGCCGATGTGGAAGTAGCGCCGCTTGTAGGCGTGGTTGGCCTCCGCCAGCGCGCCCGCGGCGTCGACCCGGTGCTCGAAGTTCTTCGCGACGGTGGTGAACTGGCCCGGGTCCATTGTCTGAGCGGCTTGCAGCAGGTTGCCTTCTTCCTTGCGCACCGCCGCGGCCCCCACATGTTCCGCGGTGCGGGCCAGGACGGCGACGTGCTGGTAGCCGATGTCGCCGTTGGCGAACGCCGCCCCGATCCGGGGCAGCTTCTCGAGCTGGCGCGCGATCTCCACCCGCTCCATGGCGGCGCCGCCCGAGAGTTTGCATTTCCAGCGCAGCCAGGCCGTTAGCGAGAGCGCGCCGTTAGCCTTTGTACTCGCCTGACGTGTCGAAGCGGCGCACGCCGGTAGCGAAAATGGCCTCGAGCGGGTCGATACCGGCTTCGCGGATCTGGATCAGCGCGTCGCCAAGTGTCTCGCCGTCCGCGTCCCGAACACAGACGGCAACGGCTTGGACGCTGGTCCTCAGGGACCGCATGGCCGCTTCCAGACGGCGGGCTCCCGGCGGTCGTTGGACCTCT
>VBFX01000241.1 GCA_005889395.1 Chloroflexota bacterium | reverse complement strand
CCGGGGCTGACGCCTCCCCCGCGGCGCTGCGCGCGCGCCGCAGGTTGGGGGCCAGAAAGGCGCCATCCAGGCCGGCGGCCGCCACATAGAGAAGGAAGCCGAGGAGGAGCCAACCGGTAAAGAGCTTGAAACGGCCGACCCACATCAACAGGCCGGTGACGAGCACCAGCGCCGATCCCGTGTAGACGAGCGCAAGCTGCACCCGCCAGGCGAACTGATAGAGCGCGTGCTGCGCGACGTCGGCCGCCCGGGCCGCCATCGGTCGCAGTAACACGTGCGTGCTGACGCCCCCGAGCAGGAAAATCGCACCCAGCACGTGAAGCGTTTTTAGCACCGGCACGTGAGCAGCATACGTTACGTGGCGGGCAGTCGCCGTTGTACAGTTGCTCCGTGCCAGACGAGCCGCGCGGGCGGGCCGAGGTCCTCATCCCGCACGGGTGGCTCCTTCCCAACCTGAGCCTCGACGCGGTGCGCTCTCTGCAGCGGGGCGATACAACCTCCGATTTGGAGAAAGGCGACCTTCGTCTCGCGGGCGTCGAGGTGCTGGTTGCGCGTAACTGGGTCAAGGAAGAGTTCTGGCCCCGCATCCAGGATGCAGTGCAAAAGGGTTTCGCGGCCGAGAAGACCTACACCTTCATGCGCGCGCATGCGGATCGGCGACGAAGCCGCCGGCCGAAGAAGTCGACCTAGCTCGCTTCGCGTCGCGCGGCCGCCGGAATTCGGATCGGGCGGACACTCTCATCGGCAAAGGCGCAGACCCGGTTGCGACCCAATGCCTTAGCTTGATAGACGGCGCGGTCGGCTGCCGCGAGCAGGTCCGATGCGGTTCGACCGTGGCCGGGGAAGAGCGCGACGCCGACGCTGACACTGGCCGCCGGGCTTGAGCCATCCGCGACCTTGACCACGATCGACTCGACCCCCCGGCGGATCCGCTCAGCCACCGTCATGGCTTCAGCAAGGCTGGTCTCCGGCATCAGGATGGCGAACTCGTCGCCGCCGAAACGGGCGGGCACATCGTATTCGCGCAGTGCGCCTCGGATGGCGTCTGCCACTCGCCGGATCATCTGGTCCCCCACCAGGTGCCCATGCCGGTTGTTGACGTCGCGGAGCAGGTCGAAGTCAGCCAGGACGACGCTAAGGGGTCGGCCGAAGCGACGGGCGCGCTCGACCTCCGCCTGCGCCAGCTGGTTCCAGTGCTTCATGTTGGCGAGCTCGGTCTTCGGGTCCGTGCGCGCCTCCTCTTTGAGGCTCGGAACCAGCAGCGACCGGTAGATCAAGAAGAGGGGGCCGAGGCAGAGGGGCACCAGCCACGGATTCGTCAGCCACAGCAGCGAACCGAGTGCGCCGACCGACATCAACGCCAGGTCGGTGCCGAGGTTCTCCCAATCCAAGGTGCCGGCCCGAGCGATTGGAACACCGCGCGCCCAGGTGATGACCAGGGCGGTGAGCAGGTGATTGAGCCCGACAAACACCAGGCCGGCCAGCGCCGCGAACAAGACCGTACGGCCATTGCCGTGACCCGACTCGCCGAGGCCGAAGATGGCGCCGGCCGCCATCGAGCAGAGGAGGAAGTTCGCCACATTGAACGCCTGGATGTACCAGCGATGGCGCACGCGCAATGACTCTACGGCGTGGGCCGCGAGGATGATGACGATGACGTACGTCGGATGCAAGAGAACCGCCCCCGCGAAGAAGAACACGGTCGTCGTGTAGTACGACTGGTGCTTGGGGCTCTTGACTTTGAACTGCTGGGCAATCGTCGCTCCCACCAGGAGGAGTATCGCGACGGGCAGCCGCTCCAGCCGTGGCGGCGCGAGCAGGATGCCCGCACCGCCGGCGATCACCGCGCCGGCGAGAACGCCAGTGATGTAGATGCGCGCCACGCGCGGGAGATCAGTCATGGACCTCAGGCGGCCCGCGCCGCGGTCGGCCGCACGCCCGCCTCTCGTCGTGCCAGCAGCGCCGATAGTGTGGGGCGCGCCAGCAACAGAGGCCCTGCCGTGACGAGAATCATCAAGGGACCCGCTTCCATCGTCAGCACAAGCATCGGGCCGGCGACCCAGGTGATGATCAGGTCGGTGGCCAGCAACTCCGACTGGAAGAGCCCGGAGGCGAGTGGCGACAGGCCGCGGGCCAACCAGAGCGCGCCGGCCAGCAGCACCCGGTTGAGCAGGAGGAAGGCACAGCCGGCCGAAAGCGCGGCAGCGACGTGGCCGAGCGCATCATCCGGGAGCAGCAGTGTCGCCCGATGGTAAACAGCCGCGGCTGCCGCCGCGCTGAGGTAGTAGTCGCAGAGATTGAACCATTGGATGTAGAGCCGCCGGCGAAGCCGGGCCTGCTCAGCCAGGTGGATCAAGACGATGAACGCCACCAACTGCGGGGCGCTCAAGGTGGCGGCCGCGATGACGATGAAGGGCAACGTCACCTGGTAGGCCTGGTGACGGAACCCTTGAACCGGATACGCATGCGCCAGCATGCCGAGGCCGGTGATGACAACGAAGAGGACGAGGTTACCAGGGGCTTCGCTCCGCCAACGGATCACAGCGACCGTGATGGCGAGGATGCTAGCCCCGCCGATGTAGGCGAGGGCCGCGGTTGAGAGACGGGCCCCTTTCATCCCTAGCTGCCCCAGCTCACCGCGTCCCAGGAGACGCTATCCCAGGAGACGTTGCTCCAAGAAACAGAGTCCCAGGAGACGCTGTCCCAGGAGACCACCGGCATCGTCGTCAGGTTATTGGCCGCCATATAGAGGACTTTCAGGTAGTTGTTGGGGTCGAGGCCGTGGTTGACATTGCCGAGCAGGCCGATGTAGGCGATGGCATGCGCGGCGTCCGGATACCCCGCGCCCGTGCCGGTGAGCGCCAGGTGATTGCTGGTCGCGAGGAGCACGCCCTTGAGCTGGCCCGGGCGCACGGTCGGATTGCTCTCGATGTAGAGGGCCGCCGCCCCACTGACCACCGGGGCCGCCACCGAGGTGCCGGTCAGCTGGATATAACGCGTGCCGACTACGGAGCTCGGGAAGTTCAGCGCGAAATTGCTGTTCGGTGCCAGTGTGGTGATGATGCGCCGGCCGGGCGCGACGACGTCCGGCTTGGTGAAGCCGTCCTGGGTCACGCCATAGCTCGAAAAGCTCGCCAGCGTATCGTCGGCCGTAGAGACGGTGCCCTGATCGTCGGTCGCGCCAACCGTGATCACATACGGATCATTCGCCGGCGCGTAGAGCGCGCTGTTGGGCCCGCTGTTGCCAGCGGCCACGACGACGACGAGGCCTTTCAGCCAGGCATATTCAACGGCGGCGTCGATCGGGCTGGTGTGGTAACTCTCCTGCACCGACGCCTGCAACGAGAGGTTGAGCACGCGAATGTTGTAGGTCTTCCTGTTGACGACCGCCCAGAGAACGGCGTTCATGATGGCGGAGGTCGGCGCGGCGCCCGTGCCGTCGTTGACCCGGAGGTTGATGAGATTCGCCCCAGGTGCGACGCCGATGTACTGTCCGAAGCTCGCCGTGCCATCCCCGGCGATGATCCCGGCGACTCCGGTTCCATGGCCGAACCCGTCGTCGGTGCCGGTGACGTTCGGATTGAAGTTCTGGCTCACGACGACACGATTACCCAGGTCGGGGTGTGACGCGATACCACTATCGATGACGGCGACCCCGATCCCCTGTCCGGTGAGTGGCGCCACGGGATTGCTCCAGGTCGTCACCGCGTCCACAACCGCCGGGTAGACCGTTGCCAGTGCCGCTGGGTTGAAGGGGGTATCGGTAAGCCTGACGGGAGCGTCGTAGATCAGACGCGCGACGTTGGCGTCCAACCGGAAGTGCGCGATCAGGGCGGGCGTCAGCTCGACGGCGATGCCATGCGCAATCGGGACGCGCAGGGTGTCTTTTGGATCGACTGGCCCGTCTGCATCGCCTTGAGCACCTGGCGATCGACGTGCGCCTGGTTTGGGGCCGCCCAGGCGGGAGCGGCGGACAGTGTGACCAGGACCAGGCCAGCACCTGCCAACAGGGCAACCAGGCCACGCTGAAGGCTTGACAGGGGGTCACGCGACGGTAACTGCTGGCGCATGGTTCGGTGACGCCAACGTAACAGCGCCACCTTACGGATCATCTATCGATTCGAACCGGCTCACCTGCTAGCCTCTAGGCCCGTGGGCGACTGGGCGGCGACCGAGCGGCAGGTGATCGATGCGTTTTTCCGTTTTTCGCCGACGCATGCTCGTTACATGGGCGATCACCGGTTCGACGGCGTGGTGGGCGATCTGTCCAAGACCGCGATCCGCGCTCGGGTATCGGAGATCGACCGGCAGCTCTCGACCATCGGCGCGGTGCCGCGACTCGATGGGGGACAGTCGGTCGATCGGCGGGCGCTGATCGCTCAGCTCGAGGCGGCCCGCTTCGAGCTCACTGAGCTACGGCTGCCCTTTCGTGAGCCGATGTTCTACGCCGGACCCAGCGAGCTGGATGTCAGCTTTTACCTGAAGCGCCCGTATGCCTCGCTCGGCGATCGGCTCGCGGCCCTTCGCCGCCATCTGCTCGGGTACGGCGGCTTCCTGGAGGCGGCGCGCGACAACCTGGAGATGGTGCTTCCCCGGCCCAACCTCGAGATCGCGATCGATGCGGTCGCTGGCCAGGCCGAGTACCTCGACGGCGAGGTGCGTGCGGCCGCGGGCGGCCAGGCCGAAACGCTCGAGGCCATCGACGTCGCCAACCGGCAGCTGCGAGATTTCGGCGACGGGCTGAAGGCGAGGCTCGCGACGGCGGACGACGCGTTTGCCCTCGGCGAGGACCACTTCTTGCGCTTGCTGAGCTTGCGCGAATTCGTGCAGCTCGACGTCCCTGCGCTCGAGCGCATGGTTCGCGCCGACATCGAGCGGAATCGTTCCGCCGCCGAGGCCGCTGCCGAGCAGATCGCGCCCGGCGCCGGCATGCAGGCCGCGGTGGCGCGCCTTGAGGATCACCACCCGACCGCGAGCTCGATCATCGCAGACGTGACGGCGATGCTCGGCCGCCTGCGAACCTTTCTCGTGGATCGCGATGTCGTCTCGCTTCCCAGCAACGGCCACTGCCTGGTCCAACCGACGCCCACGTACGCCGCCTATATCAGCGCCGCCATGGACAGCGCCGGACCCCTCGAAACGGTCGCCACCGACAGCTACTACTGGGTGACCGTCCCCGGCACCGACTGGGATGCGGCCAAGAGCGAGGAATGGTTGCGCTACATGAATTACGCGACGCTGGAGGGCACCTCGATCCACGAGGCGTATCCCGGCCATTACGTCCAGGGTTTGTTCGAGCGGCACGCCACCTCGCCGACGCGTCAACTGTTCTGGACCTACACCACAGGCGAAGGTTTCGCCCACTACGTCGAAGAGATGATGCTGGAGGTCGGCTATTCGACCGACCCCAAACAGCTGCTGGCCCAGCGCCTGGAGGCCCTGCTGCGCGACTGCCGATTCCTCGTCGCCCTCGGCCTGCATTGCCGGAGGATGACGATGCCCGATGCCATTCGCCTTTTCGAGTCCGTCGGATACATGACCGAACTGCCCGCCACCCGCGAGGCGACGCGTGGCGCCTGGGATCCCATGTATCTCAACTACACGCTGGGCAAGCTCCTCATCCTCGAACTGAGAAGCGAGATGCAGCGACGCCCAGGGTACACGCTCAAGACGTTCCACGATGCGTTTCTCGGCTGTGGAGCGATGCCGATCCCACTGATCCGCGAGCTGCTCGGCTAAGCCCTGACTCCGTCACAGTACGAGGAAGCGGCGCCATGAATCCCATCACCTCGATCGGCAGCCTGAGCGGGGACCTGCTCTTGGTGGTGATCGCCGGACTCGTCTTCGTCGAGGAGACCGGCATCCCCATCCCCTTCGCGCCCGGGGACCTGCTCTTGATCATCGCCGGGGTCGCGATCGCCAGCGATACCGTTGACGCGGTCCCGATGGTGAGCGCGCTCCTCCTGGCCACCATCCTGGGCGCGATGGTCGGCCGGGAAGTCTTCGCCGCCGTCGGCCGGCCCGCCCTGCTAAAAGCCGCCGATTCGCTGGGATTCCGGCCCGCGCTCAATCGAACGACCGACCTGCTGCAGCGTCGTGGGGCGCCGGCCGTCTTCATCGGCCGGCTGATTCCGGGCCTCCGCATCACCACCACCCAGGTTGCCGGCGTCAGCAAGATATCCCGCCTCACATTTGCCGCCGGTCTCATCCCCTCGGTCGTCGTGTACATCGCAATCTTTGTGGGGCTGGGCGCGCTGGTTGGTCAGCCCGCGGTCCGCATGTTCCACCGGGCCGAGCATCGATTCTTCGTCGTCACCGTGACGGTGCTGGCGGCCCTGGCGGTCATCCTCTCGGTGCGCTGGCTGGCACGCCGCGGCGCCCTTTCCGCCCTGGACCCGATCGTGCTCGGCGTACGCCGCCAGCTGGCGGACACGATCGACGCGGCGATTTTTCAGCGCGCCGACGATGCCGGGTGGCGCCAGTTTCCCCTCGTCCGCCGGCTATGGGCCGGCCTGATCGACGTGGCGATCGTGTTCACCGGCGCGATCCTGATTCTGACCGCGGTCTCGGGGCTGGACACCGTCGAGCTCATCCTCGACCCCCAGGGCCTCGTGCTGCTGGGGGTTATCGCGCTGGCCTATCGCGTTCCCATCGAGGCTCGCACCGGGCAGACCATCGGCAAGACCCTGATGGGGATCTCGGTCTACGGGCCGGATGGCGTGCCAGGTTGGTGGCGGGCGATCGTGCGCAACCTCGTTGGGGTCCTGCTTCCCCTCTGGCCGGCGGATGCGGTCCTCCTCCTCCGCAGCCGTCAGCGGCAGCGTCTGGGCGACCGGCTGAGCGGCACGACCATTCGCCGGGTGGCGCGCTGACGGCCGTTCTGCTCGCCCTAGCCGCCAGCGTCAGCTGGGGCATCGGTGACTTCATCGGCGGCATCAACACCCGTCGCCTGGGGGTCTTCGCCGTCCTGTTCGTCTCCCAGCCGCCGACGCTTCTGCTGATCGCCGTCGTTGTCATCGTGAGGGGCGGCGCCCCCCGGCCGGGCCTCTGGATGGTGGCGGGCGTCGTGGCGGGCCTCGCCGGGCTGGTCGGGTTGTCGGCCGCCTATCGGGGGATGGCGATCGGGGTCATCAGCGTCGTTTCGACCATCGCCGCGACGGGACCCGTGCTGCCAATCCTGGTTGGCCTGGTGCTGGGCGAGCGACCGACGGCGTTGCAGTTTTTCGGCATTGCCCTGGCGCTCGGCGGGATCGCGCTGCTGGCCTTCGATCGCCGTCCGGCCCAGTCCGGGCGACGCCTCCTCCCTGGCGTCGGCCTGGCGCTCGTCGCCGCGCTGGCCTTCGGCCTCTTCCTGGTCGCGATCCGCTACGCGAGCCGGCCCGATCCCGTCTGGGGCGTGCTGGCGACGCGAACCGGAAGTGTGGCGGCGCTGCTGTTGCTCGCCCTGGGGTTGCGCTCGCGGATCAAGGTGGCGCTCCCCGACCTGCCCGCCCTGTTTGCTGTCGGCGTCCTCGACGTTGGCGCCGATGTCTTCTTCGCCTTTGCCACCACGCTCGGCCTGCTCAGCGTCGTATCGATTCTCTCGTCCCTCTACCCGGTGGCGACGGTGATCCTGGCACGAATCGTGCTCAACGAACGAATGGCCCGCTTGCAGCAAGCCGGGATCGGCTTCGCATTCGCCGGCGTGCTCCTGATCAGCATCTGATCGGGTTTTGTCCTAGCCGCGGAAGCCGGCGAGCAGTTCCAGCACGAGGTCGATCTCGCTCGCCGTGTTGTAGTGGGCGATGCCGATCCGCAGTGTGCCGCCATCGTCCACGAGCTGGAGCCTCGTGATCAGCTCGGTTGCGTAGTGGTCGCCATGGGTCGCAAAAACCTGATGGCTGGCCAGCCAGCGCGCCAGGGCCTCCGGTCGATGGGGCGGCCAGGTCAGCGACACGGTTGGCACCCGATGCTCGAGTTCCCCCGGGGCGGTGATCCCGTAGGTCGTAATCCCGGGAATCTGCTGTAGGCCGTCGATCAGGCGGGCCACCAGGGCCCGCTCGTGGCGGCGGATGCGATCCATGGCCTGTTCCAGCGCCGGCCGGAGCACGCGCTCAGCACCACCGATCGACGCGAGGTATTCGAAGGCACCGAGCAGACCAGCGAGGCATTCGTGGTTTTGTGTTCCGGTCTCCCAGCGACTCGGCCCCTCGTCAGTCGCCGGCCGCACCTTGTAGGGACGCAGCCGCTGCAGCAGCGCACCGCGTCCGTAGAGAATCCCCTGGTGTGGCCCAAAGAACTTGTAGCTCGAACAGACGAGAAAGTCGCAATCGATGGCGCGGACATCGATTGACCCGTGCGGCCCGTAGTGAACCGCATCAACCCACAGCCAGGCGCCCGCGGCGTGGGCCGCGCGCGATACCGCCGCGAGATCGGGAATGCTACCCACCACATTTGACGCGTGCGTGACCGCGACCAGCCGCGTCCGCGGCGTCAGCTGGTGTTGAAGATCGGCCATGTCGATCGTGCACTCCGGGACCTTGATGTCGACGAACCGCACGGTCACACCGCGCTCCACGAGCGCCAGCCAGGGCGAGACGTTGCCGTCGTGGTCGAGCCGGGTGACGACGATCTCATCGCCCGGTTGTAGCTCGCGCCCGATCGCGCGACTGAAGGCGAACGTCAGTGTCGTCATATTGGGCCCGAAGACGATCTCGTCCGCCGAGGGCGTCGGACCGCTGGCTGGTCGTAAAGGCGCCGCCCTGGTTGGCATTCATCGTCCGCCAGTACTCGGTGGTGCGGTCGATGACGCGCTGGGACACCTGGGTGCCCGCGGGATTGTCGAGGTAGACCACCGGCTCACCATCGACCTTGAGGGCGAGCGCCGGGAACTGACCGCGAACCGATTGCAAGTCGACGTCGATGGCGGTGGCCATCAGCGGCGCTTCGTCGCCGCTTTCACGATCGCGCGGGCAGTCAGCAGCGCCACGATCGCGACCACCTGGCCCATCAGGATGATCCGGTTGAGGTCGAGGGCCGGCTGCCAGCTGACATCGCTTCCTTTGATGACGAAGGCGCCGACCGGCCGCGACGAGACGCCGAAGCCGACGCCGCCAGCTTGTGGCTGGGCCTGGTCACCCCCGCCGCCGGCGCCTCCGGCGATCTTCGCCGCGGGGATGATCGTGACCCCATTTTTTTCGTAGGGCGTGCCGAACACTTCGGACGCTCGCATTGCACCCTTCGCCTCGTTGACGACATCCATAACACGCATCGCAGGACCTCCTCGACTTGGTCTTCCCTGCCGAACGCGATCGGCGATCTCGTTCAGCCTACCGTTTGCCACCATCAGTTATCGATGATTCGGAGAAACCTCGACTCGATGCCGACGGGTTCGAAGCCGAGCCGGCGATAGTAGTTCCGAGGCCAGTCTTCCGCGTCCGTCACCAGAAAGACGAACTCATGCCCCTCCGCCGCACGAAGCGCCGTGCTGACGACCGCCCGCGAGAGGCCGCGCTGACGGAGTTCCGGTAGCGTCTCCACAGTCTCGAGCTGCGCCCTGTCACCCTCGCTTTGAAGCTCGCACGAGGAAACGACGGCGCCGTCGACCAGCGCCGCGAAGTACCGGGTGCGGGTGCCCTGGGCGGTCAACTGCTGCTTGGCAAGCAGCTGCACCACGACGAGAGGATCAGCTCCCCACGGCTGGCTGGCGATCTCGCGCTCGCGGGCAGGGCGCATCAGTTCCCAGTCGACCTCCTGCACGGCAGCGGTATCGACCTCGCGGTCCGGCCGCCGGCGGTGCGCCATGATCACGAATCGCTCCGGCGTATAGCCGAGCAGGCCGAAGGCTGCCGACAGGCGTTCGGCGGCCGGCGGATCATCGACGTTGACTCGGCGATGCGAGAGGCCGGCGTC
>VBFX01000240.1 GCA_005889395.1 Chloroflexota bacterium | reverse complement strand
CGATCTCTTGACGGTGGTCGGAATGCGGTTGGGCATCGCGGCGCCGTTGCAGTGGATCGTGCCGGCGGAGGTCCGCGTCACGGTTGTGGTGCTAGGGCTGTTCGGCATGCACGCCGCGGCGGCGGGGAATCAGCTGGTCGTCTGGAATTCGAGCGGCGCGCCGCAAACGCTCTTCATCTCGTGGAACTGCGTCGGCTGGCAAAGCCTGATCCTGCTTGGCTTGAGCCTGATGGTCGGACTTCGCGGGCCGATGACGCTGGCCACCAGGATCCAGGTGATCGCCCTTGGCGTGCTGGGCACGGTGCTTATCAACATCGCGCGCATCACCGTCGTCTGCGCGCTGGCCGCGCTAGCCGGCTATCTGCCGGCGGTCCTCTTCCATGACTACGGCGGCACTCTCCTCCTGGTCAGCTGGCTCTTCACCTTCTGGGTGATCGCCTACCGCTGGCTGGTGCCCGATCGGTCGCTAGCCCTCGACCCGCTAGCCTGAGGCGAGGGAGAATGCTCCTAGAAGGCGAGCAGGTCGGAGAGCTCGACCGGTAAGACCTCACCCGCGGGCATGGGCATGAGCGCCTTCTCGTACCTCGGACCTCGTGGCACTGGTCCAGGTGTGGGATGTCGCCGTCCGACTTGCCGAGCAATTTCGGCCAGGATGATCGAGGCGATTAGACGCAATGGCGCAGACGTGACGGGCTCCAGGCCGAGGGTGGCAATCCTCACGCGAGCGGTGGCGCCCGTGTCGATCTCCCGTGGGCTTGTCCCGACGATGACCAGCTGGCGGCTGCCACGGGTAAGGTTTTCCCGTTGAAGGGGACTACCGGGGCCCGATGGGATGACCAGGACGATCTCAGCGTATCGAGCCGCGATATCGAGTGTCGCTCGATGAACGCGCAGCGGGTTCTTGTGGCGACGAGCGGCGGCTCGAGCCTCGCGCTGGACGGCCGGTGGGCCGCCGAACCAGCCGGCGCCGCGATCCTCGAGCAGGACCTCGTGGAACCCGAAGGCCGCCGCGGAGCGGAGGCTCGACCCGACCTCGACGTGGTCGTCGCCCGCCATCAGCAGCGATGGTCGTCGGGTTTCTGGCCGCCTGGCGCGGCCCTGGGGCCCGGACCCTCGCACCACGTACCAGGCGGCGACCGCGGCGGCCGCCGCCACATTCAGTGTGGTCACGGTCCGTGATTGCGTGGGGATAACCACGACCTCATCGGCCGCCGCGAGCATCCTTCGGGACAGACCGCGACGCTCATTGCCGACGGCGAGCGTCGCATCGCCGCGCAGCGGACGTCGACCATAGATGTCGCGCGCGCCCGGTGCGTTCTCGACGGCGATCAGGCGCCCGATCGTTGATGTTGAGCACGACGCGCCAAACATGCGCGCCGCCTCATGGATCCGAGCAAGATTGGCGGGGTTCTCAACCCCGTCGGCGAGAAGTGTGAGCGTCAATCGAGGACCGATCGAAGTCGGGCTGCGATCGCCTCGGCTCGCGCTTCATGGTCGCGCGTCCTGGCACCACGTTCGCCGCGCAGGCGGCGTTCGTGCTGGAGCACATGGTGCCCGAGTTCGTGGGCAAGGACATAACCCAGCATGAACCGCCGCAAGCTGTCCCCCGGCCATGCCACGACCCCTTCTTCGCCGAAATCTGCGCCAGCGTCCTCGAGCTGTGCGCGCTGCTCCGGGGTTAGCGCAAAGCCCAGGCGCCAGGGCGACGGGGCCTGGTCGTACAGGACGATTCGTCCAGGTCCGACGAGAAGTCCTAGGGTCAGCCCCTTGACTGGTGCAGGGCCAGGGACCAGTTCCACCGACTCGACGCCGTAGTAGATCGCCTCGCCGAAGCGCACGAGGGCGTTGCGGACATCGGCGGCGGATGCCGGATGGTGCTGCCCCGGTCTCGGGCGGCGCGCGTACACAACGGGAAACTTCGCCCGTCGCGCCGCCCGCAGACGACGCGGATCAGTTCGCAGACTGCCAGACACATGCCCATGATGACGCACCGCTTCAGCGATAGTTGGCGGTGATGAACCGAAAGGTCCGGGTCGAACACGCGCGGCGGCTGGCCGTTGCGCGCCAGCAGCTGAGCGGCTCACGGCCGAGACCCGTCACGGCCGACGACATCCATGCGCTGGTGCGGACGATCGGCTGCCTGCAGCTGGACCCGACCGCCATCGTCGCGCGCAGCCATCTGCTCGTGCTGTTCAGCCGCCTCGCTGCCTTCGACCCCAAGCTGGTTGACACCCTGCTCTGGGAGGAGCGCCGCTTGTATGAATACTGGGCCCACCAGGCGTCCATCGTCGCGACGGAGGACCGCGCGCTGCACCTCGCGTTGCCTCCGCCCTGGCTCGACCAGCGAACCACCGCGGCCTGGATGACGACGCGGGCCCGGTTCAGCGAGCTCGTCCTCGAGCGCCTCGCGGCAACGGCCTCGGTGCGCGCCGCCGATTTCGAGCAACACACCGAAAAGTACGAATCCGGCTGGGGCCTGCGCAGCCCGATCGTGGACACGCTCGCGCTCCTCTGGCTCCAGGGCCGGATCGTCCCCGCGGGTCGCGTCGGTAGTGGGCGACGGTGGGCGCTGGCGGAGTGCTGGTTCCGAACACCGGTGGGCCCAATTCCAGACCACGCCGTCGCGCTTCGCCAGGCCGCCGTCCGGTCCCTACACGCGCTGGGCGTGGCCACGCAGCAGCAAGTGAAGCGCCATTTCATCCGGCACCGCTATCAGGGACTTGCGCCCGTTTGGAAACAGCTCGAGGTCGATCGGGCAATCGTTCCGATCGACCTTGGGCTCAAAGGCGACTGGTACATCCACGCGGACGACCTCGAGCTGCTCGACCAGATTGAGTCGGGTGCATTCGAGCCGCGGACCACGCTGCTCTCGCCATTCGACAACCTCATCTGCGATCGCGACCGGACGCTGGCCCTCTGGGGATTCGACTTCAAGCTCGAGATCTACGTGCCCAAGAGCAAGCGCTGGGGGTACTTCGTGATGCCCCTGCTGCACGGCGAGCGCATCATCGCCCGCCTCGATCTCGCCGTCGACCGCACGGAGGCCACTCTCAATGTGATCGGCGAGCGATGGGAGCCGGGCTGGGAAGGGGGGCGACGGCCGGTTCGCCCTACGAGGCGAGCCCTCGGCGAGCTGGCGGCGTTCCTCGGCGTGGGCGTCCGGCGGTAATGCATCCAAATATATCGTTGACAAGACATATGTCGTAAGAGTAATGTATGGGCATGCCCGACGCCTTCCAGATCCTGGCCGACCCCACCCGACGCCGCCTCATCGAGGCGCTGCGGGATGGCGAGCGCTCCGTGGGCGAGCTGGTCGGCGTCGTCGACATCGGACAGCCCGGTGTCTCGCGGCAGCTCGCCATCCTGCAGGACGCTCAGTTCGTGGCCGTCCGTCCGGAGGGACGCCGGCGGCTCTACGCGCTCAGGCCGGAGCCGTTCCGCGAACTGGACGAATGGATGATGGGCTACCGCGCGATGTGGGAGGCGCGCCTCGATCGATTTGCGGCAGAACTCGACCGGCGGGGCAGGACCCGACCGAAGCATAAGGAGGAACGCGAGTGACGCAATTGAACACGGAGACGACGGCGGTGGGAAACAAGATAACGGTGCAGAGCGTGCGGCCGTGTTTGACGTTCAAGGAGGGGACCGAAGAGGCGATCAATTTCTACGTCTCGCTGTTTGAGAATTCAAAGGTCGTGAGCTTGCTCCGAGCGCCGGCCGGCGGCCCGCTCCCCGAAGGTAGCGTGCTCCACGCGAGCTTCCAGTTGGACGGACAGGAATACACGGCCTTCGATGGCGGACCGTCGTTCGCGTTCACGGAGGCCTTCTCGTTCGTCGCGACCTGCGAGACCCAGGACGAGATCGATGCACTGTGGGCACGGCTGACGGAAGGCGGAGAAGACGGACCGTGTGGCTGGCTCAAGGATCGCTTCGGCGTGTCGTGGCAGGTTGTCCCCTCGGCGCTGGGGCAGATGATGGGCGACTCGAAATCCGGAAACCCGGCAAAAGTCATGGAGGCCCTGCTGAAGATGCGCAAGCTCGACCTCGCCACCCTCAAGCAGGCGTACCGGAGCGGCTCCTAGCTTGGCTTCGCAAACCCAGCCAGCCCGCCGGCGAGTCAGCATCGAGCGGACCTTCGCGGATGCCGCAGCCGAGGACGTCTGGGCGCTCTGGACGACCAAAGATGGCATCGAGTCCTGGTGGGGTCCAGACGGATTCGAGGTGAAGGTCCGCAGGCTCGACTTTCGCCTCGGCGGCGAGCTCCTCTACGCCATGACTGCGACCGCGCCCGAGCAGATCGAGTTCCTAAAGAAGGCGGGCATGCCGCTGACGACCGAGTCGCTGGTCCGCTACACCGACGTGGTGCCGCTCAAGCGAATCGCCTTCACGCAGCTGGCCGACTTCATCCCCGGAGTCGAACCCTACGAGGTGGGAACAACGGTCGAGTTGGAAACGACCTCGCAGGGCGTGCGGCTGATCCTGACCCTCGATGCCATGCACGACGAACACTGGACGCGGTTGGCCGTAATGGGCTGGGAGAACGAGCTCGGCAAACTGGCCAAGGTGCTCGCGCCGGTCTGAATCGCTCCGACGCGACACGATTTTTGTGCTAACGTCTCGCCCCAGAGGGATCTCCCTCTGGGGTTTTTTGATGAGCACATCGGGTCCGCCGAGCACACCGCCGCCGACTCCGCCCGGATCGCCGCCGGCGGTCACCGCGATGGCGAAGCAAGCGCAGCTCGTCAGGTCAGGCGCCAACTGGTTCATCTGGATCGCCGGGTTGTCGCTGGTGAACTCCGTCCTCTTTGTGGCGGGCAGCGACTGGGCCTTCTTCCTCGGCCTCGGCGCCACGCAGTTCTCGGATGCATTCGGAAAG
>VBFX01000239.1 GCA_005889395.1 Chloroflexota bacterium | reverse complement strand
TAACCGGTTATGATGGTCGTCATAGCATCGCTACATAATGCACTATGCTGACCGTCATAGTCAAGCGGGAGTTTGATGGCGACCAATAGCCGGGCGAGCATGGTCCGCAGCGCCGCCTCGCTCATCCGTTCGCGAGGTGTCAACGCGACATCGTTCTCGGATGTGCTCGCCGACAGCGAGGCCCCGCGCGGTTCGATCTATCACCACTTTCCCGACGGGAAGAGGCAGCTCGCCGAGGACGCCATCCAGTGGACATCCGAGCGCCTCCTCGCGCACCTTCGCGCCGGCGCCCCAACCAGTCCGTCGGCGGTCCTGGAGCGCTTCATTGCTATGTGGCGCCAGGTGGTCGTGGCCTCCGGTGGCTCCGCCGGCTGCGTCGTGGCGGGCGTCGCAATCGATACGGTCCCCGGCGAGAAGGATCTGATGGAGGTTGTGCGAGCGACGTTTCGTTCATGGGTCGCCGTGCTCGCGGAGCAACTCGAGGGCGCCGGCGTTCCCTCGCGTCGCGCGACGCCCATCGCGACGGCCACGCTGGCCGCCATGGAAGGCGCGCTCATCCTGTGTCGGGCCGAGGGTAACGTCAGGCCACTTGACGCTGTCGCCGAGGAGCTGATGCGACTCTTGCCTCTTGAAAGACGGGGCCGACGGAAAAGGCCGCTACACTCAAGCTGATGCCACTGCTCGAGCAATCCCTGGTGGACAGCGTGATCAAACGCGCGCTGCGATCGGGCGCAGATTTCGTCGAGCTCTTCGTCGAGCGCAAGCGCAACCAGTCGATTAGCGTCGAGGAGAGCAAGGTACAGCGGGTCAATTCCGGCAATGACCTCGGCGCCGGCTTGCGCATCATCCACCAGGGCACGGTCAGCTACGTCTATACCGAGGATCTGTCGGAGGACGGCTTACTCAAGACGGCGGATCTCGCCGCGCAGATCGGGCGTCGCGGCGGCGGGCGATTTGCATTCGCGGAGCTGAGCGGGGCACCGCGGCCGCCGCAGCGGATCGATGTGCCGCCAGACGCCGTCGGCGCGGAGGCCAAGATCGAGCTGCTGCTGGAAGCGGACCAGGCGGCTCGCGCCGTGAGCGGTGCGGTCAAGCAGGTGGCGGTCGGCTATGGCCAGAGCGCGCAGGAGGTGCTCGTCGCCACCTCCGAAGGGATTCATCACGTCGACTCCCGCACCCGCGTCCGGCTGATGGTGCACGCCGTGGCCGAGCGCAACGGCGAGATTCAAACGGCGATGGAGGCTCCCGGCATGCAGCGTGGCTTCGAATTCTTCGACGACACCTCGGCCGCCGAGTATGCGCGGGCCGCGGCGGAGCGCGCCGTTGCCCTGCTCGACGCGGCGCCCTCGCCCGCCGGCCAGATGGCGGTCATCATCGGAAACGAATTCGGCGGCGTGCTCTTCCACGAGGCCTGCGGGCACGGGCTCGAAGCGGACTTTGTCGTCAAGGGATCGACCGTCTTTACCGGCAAGATCGGCCAGGCGGTGGCGAGCCCCATCGTCACCGCCATCGATGACGGCACCTTGCCCAGCCGCTGGGGGACGCTGACGGTCGACGACGAGGGCGTGCCGACCCGCCGCAACGTCCTGATCCAGGACGGCGTCCTGGTCAGTTACATGTACGATCGGCTGCGAGCCGGCCAACAAAACCACCCGGTCACGGGGAATGGACGCCGCCAGTCCTACCAGCACCTGCCCATCCCACGAATGACCAACACCTTCATCGCCGCCGGCGCGCATACGGTGGAGGACATCATCGCCGCGACGCCGCGCGGCCTGTACGCAAAGAAGCTCGGTGCCGGACAGGTCGACGTCACGACCGGCGATTTCGTCTTCGCGGTGACCGAGGGTTACCTGATCGACGGCGGGCGCATCGGCCGGCCGGTACGCGGCGCCACCATCGTCGGCAACGGGCCGCGCGCCCTGCACAAGATCGACATGGTCGCGAATGACCTGAAGCTCGCCCCCGGCACCTGCGGCAAGGAAGGGCAGGGCGTTCCGGTGTCGGTGGGCCAGCCAACCATCCGCATCTCTGAGCTCACCGTCGGCGGCACCGGGGTGGTCCCGGCGGGCGCCATGCGCCAGTGAACGCGATCGGCGAGAGCGTACTGGCGCGCTGTAAAGCTCAAGGGGCCGAGGACGCCGAGTTGTACATCTCGCGTGGCACCGAGTTCACGGTCCGGGTCTACAAAGGCGAGATCGAGTCGCTGGTGTCGGCGGAAAGTCGCGGGATCGGTCTTCGCACCTTTCGCGAGCATCGCGTTGGTTTTTCCTATACCTCTGACTTCGAGCCCGCGACGCTCGACAGCCTGGTCGATGAGGCGTTGCTCAATGGTCGCTACAACCACGCCGACGACGCCAATGTGCTACCGGAGCCCCGGCCCTTCGAGGCGCTGACCGGGCTGGCGTCACCCGCGCTCGCCGGGCTCGACCCGCAGCGGAAGATCGACTTTGCGCTCGAGATGGAGCGGCGCGCCACCTCGCTCGACGCGCGCGTCCGCCGGGTGAGCGATGCGATGTACAGCGACGGCAGCGGTCAGGTCGAGATCTACAACAGCCGCGGGCTCGAGGCTTCGTTCGATCGGACCGTCGCCTATGGTGTGCTCGAAACGATCGCCGAACAGGATTCCGAGATGCAGTCGGGGTTTGCTTTCACTCATGGCCGCGACATGGACGAGCTGGACCTCGCCGGCGTGGTGAAGGAAGCGGTGGAGAATGCGGCCGGACTCCTGGGGGCGCGGCCGGTACCGACGGCGAGCGTTCCGGTGGTGCTCCATCCGCACGCGGCAGCCATGATCCTCGGCGTGCTCGGGAGCTCCTTCAGCGCCGATGCCGTGATCAAGCGGCGGTCGCTGCTCGCCGGTAAGGTCGGTGAGCCGGTAGCGGCAGAAATCGTCACCATCACCGACGATCCGCGTCTGCCCGAAGGCCTGGCCAGCCGGCCCTTCGACGGCGAGGGCGTGCCGGCCGAACGCAACGAGCTCATCGGCGCGGGTGTTCTCAAGGGCTATCTCCACAACACTTACACGGCGAGGCGCACCAACAGCCGGTCGACCGGGAGCGCGGTCCGTTCCTACAAGAGCGTGCCCGAGGTCGGCGTCTCGAACCTGGTGCTCAAGCCGGGCGCGCTCTCGAGGGAGGCGCTGCTGGCGCGCGTCAGCAACGGCCTGCACGTTTCGCAGCTTTCCGGCCTCAACACCGTCAACCCCGTCTCGGGTGAGTTTTCACTGGGTCTCACGGGCCACTGGATCGAGAACGGCCACCTGACCCGGCCCGTCAAGGAGCTGACCGTCGCGGGCAACGTCATTGCCCTCCTGAAGAAGGTGGTAGCCGTGGCCGATGACCTCCGCTTCATGTTCGCCGGCGGCTTCTGCGGCAGCCCGACGGTCCTGATCGAGGAGCTACCTGTCGGCGGTCTCTAGTCGCCGCCTACGAAACCCGATTCTCACGCTGCTTCTCCTGTGGCTGGTTGGTGTCAACCTGCGCACCGTCATCCTCGGCGTTCCGCCCACCCTGCCTGCCCTGCACCGCTCGCTGTCACTCTCCTACAGTGCCGCTGGACTCTTGACCTCACTGCCCGTGCTGCTGATGGCGGCCGGCGCGATCCCCGGTGCCTACCTGGTCAGCCGCGTCGGCGCGCGGCGGGCGGTTGCGGTGGGGCTCGCCCTGGTCGCGCTCGGTGCCGGCCTGCGAGGTGCCTTACCCAACACCGCCATGGTCTTCGCGTTCACCATCGTGTTCGCCCTCGGCATCGCGGTGGCGCAACCGGCGATGCCGAGCCTGGCGCAGGCCTGGTTCCCGGCGCGCATCGGACGGGCGATCGCGATCTACTCCAACGGCCTGCTCGTCGGCGAGGTGATCGCGGCCAGCATCACCCTGCCGCTGCTGCTGGTGCCCTTTGGCTGGCAGTTCGCCCTCGCCGTGTGGGCCGTGCCGGCTGCCATCGTCCTGGCACTCTGGTTGATCGTCACACCAGCGTCCGAGGCCGCCGTGGCGACCGCGGGCTTGTGGCTGCCGGACTGGCGCAGCGGACAAATGCTCCGCGTCGGCTTGCTGATGGGCGGCGCCAGCCTCGTTTACTTCGGGATGAACAGCTGGGTCCCCGACACGCTCGATGCGCGCCACGCCCACGCCTTGATTCCCCTGACCCTGGGCGCGCTGAACGCGATGCAGCTCCCGGTCAGCTTCTGGCTGGCGTTACGCGGCGACGCGATGCTGGGGCGCCGCTGGCCTTATGTCCTCGCCGGCGTTGGCTCGCTCCTGGGCGTCGGAGGATATGCGCTGGCCCCGGCCGGCAGTGCGCCCTTTTGGGCCGGCCTCGCGGGCGCCGGCGCCAGTCTCGCCTTCATCCTGAACCTGGGACTGCCGGCGCTGTTCGCGCCATCGGAGGTCGCCCGAACCAGCGGTTTCATGTTCACCGTCGGCTACGGCGCGGCATTTTTCGGTCCCGCCCTCGGTGGTGTTGCCTGGGATTGGACGGGTCACTTTCGCTTTACGCTCTTGCCGATGCTGATCGGGGCGCTTGCGATGCTGGTCATCGGTGCGACCGTGCCGAAAACCTGGGTCAGGCCGGCAGCGCGTTCGGTGGCGTCCGTAACAGAGTCATGATCGCCCCCAATCCGTTCAGCACATCGTTGCGCTCGATCGCGTCGCGCTCGGCACGCAGGGCGCGGGCCATCGCGATCACCTGCGCACTGAAGGTCACCGGCCCGGCGCAGCATCGGGTAGGCACGGTCGCGAGTCAGCTTGATGCGGCGCAACTTGTGGAAATAGGCGACGTCCGGCTCGGCGGGCAGGGCTGTGTCCGCGAACGTTTCGGCGCCGGCCAGTAGCCGCCGCATGGCGCGGTAGGCCGTATCGAGGCGGGCACTGCCGGTGCGTTCCTGCGTGTAGCCGTAATGCCAGAGGATGACCGCATCGGCGAAGGAGAAGAACACGTTGCGATACAGCGTGTCTCCCGTCAGCGTTGACATCAGGGCATTACGCAGGCCGGCTTTCGCCTCCTTCAGGAGGGGCCGCTCGAAGAGGTCGTCGACCAGGCCGGCCCACTGAGGCCGCGCGGCCTGGGAGGCGGTGGCCATCACCTGGAAGGCGGGGATGGCGGGCAGCCCCTCGATGGCGGCGGCGATCGCGGTCGATTCGCGGCCACCCAGCTCGAGCAAAGCCGCCCGGGCATCGGCCACCGCAGGCTTGACCAGCGTCGGGCTCATCCAGCTTTCTCCATGACCGGCCACTGCACCCGGGCGCCGAGCCGTTCCAGGTAGCGAATGTCGATGATCGTCCGGGGCGCTTCATAGTCGTCGCCGTTGAAGCCGTGGTAGTCGGTGCCTACGGTCATCAGCAACGCGTGCCGGCGTGCCAGCTCTTCGTACACCGGGATCTGCTCCGGTTTGTGCCGCCGCGTGTAAACCTCCAGGCCGTCGAGCATGGGCAAGACTTCTTTCATCAGGTCCTGGTCGGGCACCAGCCCCGGATGCGCGTGGACCGCCAGCCCGCCCGCCGCGTGGATTGCGTCGACCGCCTCTTTCGGCGACGGAATCGGCGAATAGAAATCCGCCGGCATGAAATCGACGGCCTTGCGCACGCTGTCCCAGGCGTCTCGCTCCGTCATCACACCGTGCTGAAGAATGACCTTGAGGACGGCGCCCGGCATCACTGTGGGCTTGTAGGCGTAGGCGTCGAGGCCGAGGTCGCCGCCGATGCCCTGGTCGCGCAGGACCCGGATCCAGGCTTCCGTCTGTCGCCGGAACACGCCCTGGGTCCGCTGCAGCATAGCGAGCAGCTGGGGGTGGTTCATGTCGACCCCATGGCCCAGGATGTGGCGAAACTGGTTGGGGGGATACGTCGTCACCTCGAGGGCCGGTAGGTAGCCGAGGCCGCGACGGTGGGCGATGGCGCGCGCCCGGTTCACCCCGAGGAAGGTGTCGTGGTCGGTCAGGGCCATCACCCGGACCCCGCGGTCGGCGGCCAGGTTGGCCACTTCGTCGGGGTCGCGCCAGCCGTCACTGACCGTCGAATGCATGTGGAGGTCGGCCAGCACCGGCTAAGTTTACCGGGCATCTTCCGCCACCCGGCCGAGCTCAGTTTTGGAAAGTGACGGATTCTTCGGGAGTCGCCGTTGGGAACGAATAAGAGCCGTCGGCAACGTGTTTTCTTCAGGGGTGTATGGAGATGCTTGGAGAGCTTGAGCTGATTCGGTTGATCGAAGAGAACGAGTACCCAGCGCGTCTGATCGAGGCCGGCGTGGTCTGGGTCGAGCTCGAGATCACAGACACCAAAACCAACGCCGTTCGCCGGGAGCGGCTGTCCAAGTCAGCCTTCGCCGATCTCATCCTGGACTGGCGGGAGCGGCGCACCCGCAACCTTCGCGGGCTCAGCCCCGCCCTGCGCAAGATCGGTATCGCCGCTTAACCGCATCAAGTTCCGCAAAAATCGCGCGCAATCTCTGCGCGGGCTGACCTGCTAACTAATCGCGACGGCCGAAGATGCGCAGCAGGATCAGGAAGAGGTTGATGAAGTCGAGGTAGAGGCTGAGCGCCAGCAGGAGCGCATTGTTGTCGCCGGCCCGTTCCGCCTTGACGCGCCAGAAGTCAAAGAACGTCAGGCCGACGAAGACCACTCCGAGGAACAGGCTGAGAGCGAGATTGCTGATCGGGAAGTGGAAGATCAGCGTGGCGAAGCTGATCACGATACCGACGAGGAGGGCGCCCAACAGGTACTTGCCCCACGCCGCCATGTTGATGCTGGTCAGGTAGACGACCGCAGCGGCCACCAGGAAAATGCCCACGGTGCCAAGCAACGCACTGCCGACCGCATCGGGCGCCGCGTGCAGATAGTAGGCAACGATGGGGGCGATGAAGAGGCCTTCGATGACGGAGAAGAGCCCGAAGAGGCCGACCGCGAGACTCTGGTTCTTGCGGTTGGTCGCCGCCTGGATCCCAAAGATCAAGCCGATCGCGACGATGAAATAGAGCAACCAGGGAACGTTCTGTGGCACGACGCCCGCGATCCATAAGTAGATGCCGCCGGTGGTGAGAGCGAGCGAGAGGGCGAGCCATCCCATAACTCGACTGAGCAGCGAGCGCTCGACCTGGGTCTGCGTCTGGAGCATTTCGTGCGGCAACATC